>NZ_JBNFOM010000035.1:0-28694 GCF_057364785.1 Brevibacterium sp. LAARM2_SD2
TTCTCCGTCCGTGCAGACGCCTGCGGCTCCGCAGGCCGCTTCAGCTCCTGCGTCTCCGGCGACACCGGCTCCCGAGTCGCCGACCCAGCCCGCCGCGGCGGAACCGGCCCCGGCCGGCCGGCGGAAGCGCGGGATCGACCCCCGCTGACCTCCCGTCGTCGCGCATCGACCCGGCGCCGACGCCGAAGGTCTCCCACGAGCGCGGGGCACTGGCCTCCGATCACCTGCCGCAGGAGCGGCCGCCGGTCAACGCCGAGGATCGGCTCGACCCCCGCCGCGCACCGCTGCCGCACTTCGAATCGCGCGCCGCACGCAAGCGCTACCTGCGCGAACACGGCCTGTCGATGGACGGCGACCTCTCGACCGGGGCGATCCCGGTCATCGCCGATCCCGCCGAGGCCGACGCGGCCTCCCAGTCCGGCGACGCGGCCCCGCAGTCCGGCGGCACGGGGGGATCCTCGGCCGGGCACGAATCGTTCGACGCCGCCGGCTTCGGCGGGTCCTCGGCCGAAGTGGCCGCCCGCGACTTCGAATCACCGGTGACCGCCGACTCCGCGCCGCGACCGGCCTCCGGTCCCGACGACGCGCTCTCCCGTCCTCTCCCGGAGACGACCTCAGCCTCCGCGCCGACGACGCCGAGCGGAGACGCTGCGGCGGGGAAGGCGGCGACAGCGGACACCGCTGCGACCGCCGCGAAGACGGACGCCGCCACGACCGACGCCGCTGCTGCGAAGTCGGACGCGACCGACGCGAAGACGGACGCCGCCACGAAGACGACCCCCGCCGCGAAGTTCGATGCGGCTGGGCAGCCCACCGCCGGAACGGACTCGGACGGTCCCGAACCGGCCACCCGATCCCGACGGATGCCGATCGTCAATCCGCCGAGCACCTCGGGCGTGCGGGTCGTCACCGCCGCCTCGGCGAAGGTCTCCGAACCCGTCGCGAAGGAGTCCCCGGCCCCGAAGGACCGTGCGGCCTCGAAGGGGGACGCCGGCTCGAAGGACGGTGCCGCGTCGACGGGCAGTTCAGCGTCGACGAGCGCTGGGACGGCACCGGCCGCCTCGGTGTCGGACACCGCGTCGGATACCGCACAGGACCGTGACGCCGGCACCGAGCCGACCGCCCAGTCGGCCGACGACGCCGCCCGCGAACTCGCCGCGAACCCCGAGACCCGTCCGATGGACACCGTCCCCGAGGCATGGTCCCTGCCGAACTCCGACTACGAGGACGAAGAGACCGAGAACCCGCCGGGCACCCGCATCAAGGCGAGTGCCGTGACCGGGTACGACGGGCAGATCCTTGTTGGCGAAGAGCCATCCAAAGTACCCTTTATCGTGCTGGGCGTGGCCGCGCTCTTCGCCGTCGCCCTCATCGTCATCGCACTCGTCATGCTGCTGTGACAACCTGAACCCTGGGAAAGGACCACGTGGACACCACTGAACTGCTTCGGATCGCCGCCAAAGGCGCCGATGACAAGCTCGGCACCGACATCGTCGCCCTCGACGTCAGCTCCACCCTCTACATCACCGACGCCTTCCTCATCGTGTCCGCGGAGAACGAACGCCAGGTCGGTGCGATCGTCGACGGCGTCGAGGAAGCGCTGCTCAAGCAGGCCGGTCGCAAACCGCTGCGCCGGGAGGGACGCGGCACCGGTGACTGGGTGCTCCTCGACTACGGTGACATCGTCGTCCACGTCTTCTCCACCGAACAGCGCGAGTACTACGCGCTCGAGCGCCTGTGGAAGGACGTTCCCGTCATCGACGTGACGATCGACGACACCGAGTCCGGCGACGCTGCGACCGGCGACACTGAGTCCGACGGCGCTGCGGCCGACGGCACCGAATCTGACGACGCCGAGTCCGGCGGGCCTTCGACCGGCACCGACTCCGAGACTCGATGACGAAGACCGTCATCGTCTGGCGGCACGGGCAGACGGACTTCAACCTGCAGCGGCGCTTCCAGGGACAGTCCGACATTCCGCTCAACGCCGTCGGACTCGATCAGGCCGAGCGGGCCGCCGCCGTCCTCGCCGCCCGCAGCCCCGAGCTCATCGTCTCCTCCGACCTGCTGCGAGCAGCGGTCACCGCCGACACCCTCGCCGACCGGCTGGGGACGAGCGTCGCACGCGATCCGCGTCTGCGGGAGATGGCCTTCGGCGAGTGGGAGGGCCTGACCCGCGAGGAGATCGCGGCAGTCTGGCCCGAGGAGCTGCACAAGTGGGTCTCCGGCGGCGACCCGAAGCCGCCCGGGGGAGAGACCCGCAGCGAGTCCTCGCTGCGGGTGGCCCGCGCCATCACCGACATCGTCACGACCTCGGACGCGGAGTCGATCGCCATCGTCGCCCACGGCGCGGTGCTCCGCGGGGCCGCTGAGATCCTCCTCGACATGACCGGATCCGGCCGACTCGCTGTCCTCGCGAACTGCGGACACGGCGAATTCGGCTTCACCGGTGACACGTGGGTGCTGCGCAACTGGGGCGAAGCCCCCGACTGATCACCGTCGCTTCGCGTGGACATCCCGGATGAGGCCGACGAGAGCAGCGGCTGACTCCGACCACGCGAACCTCTGCGACTGCACCTGCCCGGCCGCGGCGGCCCGGGCCCAGGCCGCGGGCTCGGTGAGCCTCCCGACCGCCTCGGCGATCGACGCGGGATCGTCCTGGTCGAAGTACTCCGCGGCGTCCCCGGCGATCTCATGGAAGATCGGGATGTCGGAGACCGCGACGGGCACGCCCTTGGCCATCGCCTCGATGACGGGCAGCCCGAAGCCCTCGGCGCGGGAGGCCGTGACGAGCGCCGTCGCCTCCTCGAGCAGCTGCGCATACTCCTCATCGCTGACCCCGCGGTGGAAGACGACCCGCGCGCGGTCGGGGATGAGCGCCCGCAGCGCCGCCTCCCGACGCCCCTCGATCCGGCTCGCGATGTGCAGCGTCCACCCGGGCAGGTGCTCCAGGGCGCGGATGAGGGATTCGACGTTCTTGTACGGCATGAACGAGCCCATGTAGACCAGGGACTTCGCCCCCGACCGATCGACCGACCGGGGTGCGGCGGCCGCGACCTCGGCGGCGTTGGACACGACGGTCACCGGTTTCGTCGTCAGATGCTCATCGGCGATGAGGGCCTTCGTCGTCTCACTCACCGCGGCGATCGCATCGGCCCGGTTGAGCAGCAGCCGCTGCGGGGTGTAGCTGAGATGGTAGAGCCGCCACAGCAGCCGCACCGGGGCCGGCAGGTCGGCCGGCGGGAGCGGGTGGGAGTAGTAGATGAGGTCGTGGACGGTGAGGATGAGCCCGTAGCGGCGACCGGTCGACCCCATGACCTGCATCGTCGAGAACACGACATCGGCGCCGAGGTCGTTGAGCCGCTTCGCGATGCCCACCTCGGCGGGGGAGAGCGGGGAGCTGAGCTTGACCCACGGGCACTCGGGGAGGAGGGCGAGCTGGGCGTCGTCGCTGATGATCGCGGTGACCTCGATGTCCGTGCCCGCGGTCGCCTCGAGCAGGGCCTCGAGCAGGCACGACCCGTACCGGGAGATCCCATCATGATGGGTCGTTCGGGTGAAGCGCGCGTCGAAGAAGACCCTGATTCGATCGGGGGCCTGTGGACCGCGTGGGTTTTTGCTCATGGAACTCCGAGTCGATAGTCTGAACATTCGAAAGTGAGCGTTCGCCGCGACGAAGGGCCAGTGAGTGAAGGAACCAGCACCTGCGTCCGAAGCCCTGAGGCTCCGGTCATGATCCTAACGATTATCGCACTCGCCGCCCTCGTCGTCCTCACCCCGCTCCTGACCCGCCTCATGGGTCGAGCCACCGGATGGCCGCTGGCCGCCGCCTACCTCGCCGTCGCCGCCCTCTTCACTCCCACCGCCGCCGAGGTGATGGCCGGGTCGACGCCGGAGGAGACGGTCTCGTGGGTGCCGAGCCTCGGCGTCGACATCGCCCTGCGCGCCGACGGCATCGGCGTGATCTTCACGTACATCGCCCTCGTCATCGGTGCCGTCGTCTTCATCTATTCGACCGGGTACCTGCCCCGGGGACGCAACACGAGCTTCTACTGGCTCATGGTGATCTTCACGTTCTCGATGGTCGCCCTCGTGCTCAGCAACAACCTCATCGTCCTCTTCATCTGCTGGGAACTGACGTCGCTGGCGTCGTTCTTCCTCATCGCCCGCTCCGGATCGCCCGGCCAGGCGCCGTCCCTGCGCACCCTGCTCATCACCTTCATCGGCGGCCTCACGCTCCTCGTCGCGGTGGGTCTGACGATCGCGGTGACCGGCACGACGAACCTCAACGAGGCGCTGCTCTCCGGAGCGTGGGCCGCGCAGCCGGCGGCCGCCACGCTCGTCGCCGTCCTCGTCGCGATCGCCGGCATGACGAAGTCCGCGCAGTTCCCGTTCCACTCGTGGCTGCCCGACGCCATGGCCGCGGCCACCCCCGTCTCCGCGTACCTCCACGCCGCGGCCGTCGTCAAAGCCGGCGTCTTCCTCATGCTCCGGTTCTCCCCGGCCTTCCACGCCACCCCGGCCTGGAACGTCCTCCTCATCGCCTCAGGACTCATCACCGCGTGCATCGGCGGCTGGTTCGCGCTCAACCAGCACGACGTCAAGAAGCTCATGGCGTACTCGACGGTGTCCCAGCTCGGCCTCATCACCGCCGTCATCGGCGTCGGCACCGAGGCCGCGATCGCCGCGGCGGCCCTGCACATCATCGCCCACGCGCTCTTCAAGTCCGGTCTGTTCATGATGGTCGGCGTCGTCGACCACCTCGCCGGGACCCGCGAACTCACCCGCATCCCGCGCCTCATGGGCCCGGCCCCGACGGCCTTCGTCGTGATGATCCTCGGGTGCGCCTCGATGGCCGGGATCCCGCCGCTGCTCGGCTTCGTGTCGAAGGAGTCGCTGTTCACCGCCCTCGTCGAATCCGGCGGCGCCGGGTGGATGCTCTTCGTCATCGCCGTGGCCGCCTCGGTGCTCACCTTCGCCTACTGCGCGAAGACGGTGTGGGGGGCGTTCATCGACGGCAAACCGGTGACGAAGTCCGAACTCGAGCACTCCTCGCCGATTATGCTCGCCGCCGCGGCCCTGCCGATCGTCGCCTCCCTGCCGCTCAGCCTCGTCCTCTACCTCTTCGACACCCCGCTCACCGCGGTGGTCGCCGCGGCGCTCCCCGGCGAGATCGAACCCGTCCACGTGAAGTTCTGGCACGGGTTCACCCCCGAGCTCATCGCCTCGGGCCTCATCATCGCCATCGGCATCGTCGTCATCATCAACCGTTCCCGCGTCTTCGTCTTCTTCCACCGCGCCCGGCTCAGCTTCGACGGCGCCGACGTCATCGCCGGCATCGCCGACGGTCTCCAGCGCCTCGGCCGCGGCCTCGGCATCGTCGTGCGCCCGATGAACTCGACGCCCTACCTCGCGACGACGCTCGGCGGGCTCGCGCTCATCACGTTCCTCTCCGTGCCCGCGGTCTACCCGAGCCTGCCGCCGCTCCAGCCGAACCTGTGGCGGCCCGCCGACATCATCCTCCTCGTCCTCATCACCGTCGCCGTCCTCGTCGTGTGCACCTCGCATTCGCGTCTGACCACGGTCGTCGCGCTCTCGGCCATCGGCATCCTCGCCACCGTGCAGATCCTCGCCCTCGGCGCGCCCGACGTCACCCTCACCCAGCTGCTCGTCGAGGCGATGACGATCATCGTCATCATGCTCGTCCTCCAGAAGCTGCCGCGCTCGTTCTGGCGCTACTCGAAGCGCCTGCAGTCGACCCGGGCGATCTTCGCGATCCTCGTCGGCATCGCCGTCACCGTGCTCACCCTCATGCTCAACGGGCGCCGTGAGCGCTCCGACCTCGGCCTCTACTACATCGAGCAGGCCCCGGAGATCAGCGGCGGCCACAACATCGTCAACACGATCCTCGTCGAATTCCGTGCCCTTGACACCCTCGGCGAGCTCACCGTGCTCGGCATGGCCGGCATCGCGATCGTCGCGGTGATGTCGACGGTCAAGGACCGCTACATCGACCCACCGGCGGAGAACATCCCGGAACCGCCGAGGCGGGCGTGGGTGACGGTGCGCCCGAAGGGCACGAGCGCCTACCGCGGCGTCCACGAGGCGTGGCCCAACGTCATCCCGCTGCAGCTGACGATCAAGGTGCTCGGGCCGCTGCTCATCATCGCCTCGCTGATGATCTTCTGGCGCGGACACAACGAACCCGGCGGCGGCTTCATCGCGGCACTCGTCGGCTCCGCCGTCATCGGCCTCCTCTACATGTCGACGGCCAAGGACCGGGCCATCGGACCCCCGCGGGCACCGCTCTACCTCATCGGCCTCGGCATCGGCATCGCCGTGGTCACCGGCCTGCTCGGGCTGATCTTCGCCGGCTCGTTCCTCGAGCCGCTGCACACCTACATCCTCGGCCAGCGGTTCACGACGTCGATGCTCTTCGACGTCGGCGTCTACCTCGCCGTCCTCGGCCTCATCCTCCTCTCCTTCAACATCCTCGGTGTCTCCGACTCCGCGGCGACCCCGGCCGGTGACGACGTGCTCACCGACGGCATCATCCGCCGTGACGTCGAACTCACCAGGGAACGCGCCGATGAGCTCCTCTACGGTGAGCTGCGCGGTCCGCTCGAGTCGATCAGAGGCGAGCGGCCCGGCCGCGGAGAGAGGATCGTCGGCCGCGGCTCGGAGGAGAAAGCGAAGGCCTCGACGACGCACATCCTCGACGGTGATGCACCGCTCGACCGCGGTGAAGCCCCGACCACGAAGGAGGGGGATCCGCGATGATCCTTGCCCTGACGATCGGCGTGCTCACCGCCGGCGGCGTCTACCTCATGATGCAGCGGTCGATGGTCCGCGGCGTCTTCGGCCTCACCCTGGTCTCGCATGCCGCGAACTTCATTCTGCTGTCCGCCGGAGTCGGGGCCTGGCGCGTCGAGCCGCTGGCCGAACGCGGTGACCAGACGATGGCCGCCGACCCGCTGCCGCAGGCGTTCGTCCTCACCGCCATCGTCATCACCCTTGCGGTGACGATCTTCATGCTCGCCCTCGCCGTGCTCGGCCACGACGACGACCAGAAGCGGGCCCCGGAGACCGGGGAGGTCCGCGAATCGTGAACTCCTCCCTCCTGCTCCTCCTCGTCGCGATCCCGCTGCTCGCCTCGGCGCTCAGCGTGCTCATCACCTCCCGCACCTTCGACCGCATCCTCCTCTTCGTCGTGCCCTCGTTCGTCGGGGCCGCGGCGATCGGACTGCTCATCCTCCACCGCACGGAACCCGTCGTCGCCCATTCCGTCGGCGGCTACATCCCGGGGCTGGCGATCCCATTCGTCTCGGACACGTTCACCGCCCTCATGCTGCTGCTGACGTCGGTGACGTCGCTGGTCAGCTGCATCTTCCTCGTGAGCACGGGGGAGGACCAGTACCGGTTCGTGCCGGCGCTCATCCTCATGATGCTCACCGGCGTCTACGGGGCGATCCTCACCGGCGACCTCTTCAACTTCTTCGTCTTCATCGAGGTCATGGTGCTGCCTGCCTACGCGCTCATCGCGGTCACGGGAACGTGGCGCCGCCTCGGCGTGGGCCGGATGTTCGTCATGGTCAACCTGCTCACCTCGACCCTGCTGCTCATCGGCGTCGGCTTCGTCTACGGTGCCCTCGGCACCGTCAACCTCGCCGTCCTCGCCTCCCTCGGCACCCCGACGGGACAGGGGGCGCTCGCGCTCGGGATCGTCCTCTTCGCGCTGCTCGTCAAGGCCGGCGGCGCTCCGTTCCACGGCTGGCTGGCCCGCAGCTACCCGAACACCTCGGCGGGGATGATGTCGCTCTTCGCCGGTCTCCACTCGAAGGTCGCCCTCTACGCGATCTACCGCATCTGCACGACCGTCTACGGTGAGCCCCCGGCCTGGGCCAACGCCATAATCGCGATCGCCGTCGTCAGCATCATCGTCGGCTCCCTCTCCGGCTTCGGGCAGAACCGGGTGCGCAACGTGCTCGCGTTCCAGATGACCTCCGGTGTCGGCCACATCCTCCTCGGCGTCGCCCTGCTCACCGCCCAGGCGCTGGCCGCCGGTGCCTTCTACATGGTCCACCACATGATCACGATGGCCGGTCTCCTCCTCGTCATGGGCGCGATCGAGCAGACGTACGGCACGGGGTCGTTCAAGAAGCTCTCCGGTCTGGCCAGTCGCGAGAAGTGGGCGGCAGTGCTCATGGTCCTCGGACTCTTCTCCCTCATCGGCCTGCCCCCGACCTCGGGCATGTGGGGGAAGATCGGCCTGATCTCCGCGGCCACTGCCGTCGAGGACGCCGCCGGCTGGTGGCTCGTCTCGGCGATCGTCATCGGCTCGCTCATCTCCATGCTCGCCCTGCAGAACACGTGGCGCAACACGTTCTGGGGCGCCCCGATGCAGTCGTACCGCCCCGATTCCGCGGAGACCGGACGCGCCGCCTCGGTGGCGATCACCGATGACGTGCGCATCCCCGGTCGACTGCTCGTGCCGGCGACGATCATGATCGCGCTGTCCGTGGCGATCTTCGTCTGGCCCGAACCCCTGCTCGAGATCACCGGGCGGGCCGCAACGGGACTGCTCGACCACACCGAATACATCGAGGCGGTGATCGGACGATGATGCGCATCATCCACGGCATCTCCTACGTCCTCTACATCCTCTGGGCGATCATCACGGGATCGGCGACGGTCGTCGGCCACCTCTTCCGCGTCGGGAGGCCCTACGCCCACCCGATGATCGTCGAGGTGCCCCTGCGCTGCCGCACCGACCTCGAGGTCACCCTCTTCGCCTCGTCGATCACGATCACCCCGGGCACGCTCGTCACCGCGATCGCCGCGGGCACCGCGACGACCCCGCCGGTCTTCTTCGTCCACTGCCTCTTCGAGGACTCCGAGGAGGACGCGCTGGCCGGTCTCTACGACATGGAATCGCGCCTGCTCGCGATGACCCGCGGCCGGGCGCCGCAGTCCTCGGCCTCGGATGTCGCCGAGGTGGAGGCCGCCTGGGTCGATCCCGGCCCCCACAACCCGTCCGCCGAAGAGGAGAGGAGACGGCGATGACCGTCATCGTCGCCATCTGTGCGATCATTCTCGCCGCCGCGATCGTCGTCGGCCTCATCCGCGTGCTCACCGCCCGCGATCTGGGGTCCCGCGCGGTCGTCAGCGATCTCATCTACTTCTGTGCGATCGGGATACTGACGATGATCGCGATCAGCGTGTCCTCCTCGATCGTCCTCGACGTCATCTTCCTCGCCTCGATGGTCGGCATCCTCGCGACGATCGCCCTGTCCCGGATCCTCACGAGGGGGCACCGCTGATGTCGGACACCGTCGCCACCGTTCTCGTCGGAATCTTCGGCATCACCGGCTCCCTGCTCATGCTCGCCTCGGCGCTGGCGATGTTCCGGGTCAAGGACGCGCTCTCCCGGATCAACGTGTTCTCCCCGGCCACCGGCCTGGGCATGCCGCTCATCGTCATCGCCGCCTACATCCACACGCTCCACACCGAGGGCTTCAGGGTGATGACGCTGTTCATCGCGCTCATCGCCATCCTCTGTCTCATCATCGTCTCCTCGGTCGCGAGCAACACGCTGTCGCGGGCGAGCGTGCTGTCGGGGCAGCCGATCTACCGCAAGACCTCGCCGAACCGTCTGGCCCAGCCGCCGGAGGGCATCGAGGATCCGGCTCCGTGAGCCGGCGCTTGAGATTTCGCGGCGCTCTGAGGATTAAGTAAGGCTTTCCTTATGCTAGGCTGAGCGAGCCGTGCCCCGCGGCGCTCCCCAGGACCAGAAAGCCGCCTATGTTCCAGACATTCCTCATCGGCCTGCGCGAAGGCCTCGAGGCCGCTCTCATCGTGAGCATCCTCATCGGCTACCTCGGCAAGATCGGCCGGACCCGTGAGGTCAGGGCGATGTGGTGGGGATCGCCGCGGCGATCCTCGTGTCCCTCGGCTTCGGGGCGCTGCTCACCTTCGGTCCCTCGACGCTGACGTTCGAGGCCCAGGAGTTCATCGGCGGGACCCTCTCGATCATCGCCGTCGGCTTCGTCACGTGGATGATCTTCTGGATGGCCAGGACGGCGAAGAGCCTCGGCGGTGAGCTGCGGGCCGCGGCGGACAAGGCCCTCGACGGTCCCGTCATCGGGCTCGTCATCCTCGGCGCCTTCTCCGTCGGCCGGGAAGGGCTCGAGACCGCGCTCTTCCTCTGGGCCGCCACCCGCGCGAACGCCACCGGCACCGCCTCGGCGCTCGGCCTCACGGCGGCCGCGATCGCCGGCATCGCCATCGCCGTTGTCCTCGCGTGGCTCATCGCCAAGGGCCTGCTCAGACTCAACCTCTCGGCGTTCTTCCGCTATTCGGGGGCGTTCCTCATCCTCATCGCCGCCGGCGTCCTCGCCTACGGGTTCCACGACCTCCAGGAGGCCGGAGTCGTCCCCGGTCTCCATGCCCTCGCCTTCGACGTCTCCGCCGCCGTTCCGCCGACGAGCTGGTACGGGGTCCTGCTCAAGGGCATCTTCAACTTCTCACCGGCGACGACGTGGGTCGAGTTCACCGTGTGGTGGCTCTACGTCATTGTCGTCGGCGCGCTCTTCATCCGCAGCCTCCGCGCCTCCCCGACTCCGGCAGCGCGACCGGCCGCCCGCGGCGTCGCCGCCGCCTGAACCCCCGCTGCCACCGGCGGCCCACCCTGACTCCACCTCTGCCGATTCCCCGGCGACCGCCTCGGCGGACCTCCCTCCGCCTCTGTGCAGGACAACGATCAAAGGACCGATATGACCACTCTCTGGCCCCGTCTCGCCATCGGCCTCGCCGTCGGCGGTGCGCTCGTGCTCACCGGCTGCGAACCCAATGACCCAGGCGACGGCACGATCGCGGTGACGAGCACCGACGACTCGTGCGACGTCGCCGCGCAGGAGGCCCCGGCGGGCACCCTGAAGTTCTCCGTGACGAACGACGGTTCGAAGGTCACGGAGTTCTACCTCCTCGGCGAGGACGGACTGCGCATCATCGGCGAGGTCGAGAACATCGCGCCGGGACTCGAGCGCACCCTCACGGTCACCGCCCCGGAGGGCAAGTACTTCACGGCATGCAAACCGGGCATGGTCGGTGACGGGCTGCGCGGGGACTTCACAGTGACGAAGGGCACCGGGGGGCAGAGCGTGAGCGCCGAGGATTCGCAGCTCGCCGAGCAGGCGACGACGCAGTACGCGGCGTACGTGAAGGATCAGACGGAGCAGCTGCTCACCGGCACCGAGGAGTTCGCGAAGGCGTACAAGGACGGCGACGACGACAAGGCGCGGACCCTCTACGCCCAGGTGCGCACGAACTGGGAGCGCATCGAGCCCGTCGCCGAATCCTTCGGCGACCTCGACCCCAAGCTCGACCTGCGTGAGGCCGACCTCGAGGAGGGACAGGAGTGGACCGGCTGGCACCTCATCGAGAAGGACCTGTGGCCGCCGAAGGACGGGTACACGGCGCTGAGCGAGGGTGACCGGACGAAGTACGCCGACCTCCTCGTCTCCGACACGCAGGTCCTCTACGACCGGACCCGGGACATGAGCTTCACCCCCGACCAGCTCTCCAACGGGGCCAAGGAGCTCCTCGACGAGGTGGCCACCGGCAAGGTCACCGGTGAGGAGGAGACCTGGTCGCACACCGACCTGTGGGACTTCCAGGCCAACGTCGACGGCGCCCGGGTCGCGTACGAGAATCTCCAGCCGCTGCTGGCCACCCGCGACAAGGAGCTCGATGAGACGCTCAAGACGCGCTTCGCCGACCTCCAGGCCCTCCTCGACGAGCACCGGAAGGGCGACGGGTTCGTCCTCTACACCGAGCTGAGCGAGGACGAGGTCAAGGCCCTGTCCGATTCCGTCAACGCGCTCTCCGAACCGCTCTCCCAGCTCACTGACAAAGTGGTGGGCTGATGGCGGACCGGCCGGGTGTGTCGCGGAGGGCGATGTTCGGCATCGGGGCGGGTGCCGTCGCGGCCGGTGCTGCGGCCGGGTACTTCGCCCATGATCCGCTCGCCGAGGCGGTCGGGGCCGATTCCGATGTCGTCGACTTCTACGGCACGCACCAGGCCGGGATCGTCACCGAGGCCCAGGACCGCATGTGCTTCGCCGCGATCAACGTCCTCACCGACGACCGTGAGGAGCTCATCGAGCTCCTCAAGACGTGGACGGCCGCGGCGGCCAATCTCAGTCAGGGGCTGCCCGTCGTCGAGGGCGGCGTCGCCGACGGCTCTCGGTACGCTCCGCCCGAGGACACGGGGGAGGCGCAGGGGCTGAGCGCCGGCCACCTCACGGTGACGATCGGGTTCGGCCGCAGCCTCTTCACCGATGCCGAGGGGAAGGATCGCTTCGGCATCGGGAAGAAGCTGCCAGTCGGGCTCATCGACCTGCCGCATTTTCCCGGTGATCAGCTCGACGAGGCGCGCGTCGGCGGGGACCTGTGCATCCAAGCGTGTGCCGACGATCCGCAGGTCGCCGTCCACGCGGTGCGCAACCTCATCCGGATGGGCTTCGGCATCGTCTCGACGAAGTGGATGCAGCTGGGCTTCGGGCGTACGGCGTCGACGTCTCCGGTCCAGGAGACCCCGCGCAACCTCTTCGGCTTCAAGGACGGCACGGCGAACATCCGCTCCGACGAGGACACCGCGCTCAACGAGAACGTGTGGGTCCGGGACGGCTCATGGCTCGACGGCGGCAGCTTCCTCGTCGCTCGGCGCATCCGCATGCACATCGAGACGTGGGATCGGGAGAGCCTCGACGGGCAGGAGCGGATCTTCGGCCGCACGAAGATGACCGGCGCGCCGCTGTCCGGCGGCGAGGAGTTCACGACCCCTGATTTCGCGATGGCCGGGGCCGGCAGTCAGCCGATCATCCCGGTGACCTCACACGTCCATCTCGCGCATCCGAAGCAGAACGGCGGCGTGCGGCTCCTGCGCCGCGGATACAACTACGCCGATGGCGCGGATGCGCGCGGCAACCTCGACGCGGGTCTGTTCTTCATCGCCTTCGTCGCCGATCCCGCCCGTCACTATGTGCCGATGCAGAACCGGCTCGCATCCCAGGACGCGCTGAGCGAATACCTGCTCCACACGGGGTCGGGGCTCTTCGCGATCCCGCCGGGCGTGAGCAGGGGCGGTTGGATCGGGCAGACGCTCTTCGGGTGAGCGCGCTCAGTCGCGGCCGGTCGTGCGCATCGTGATGTTGATCCTGCCGCCGCCGAGGTCGCTCAGCCGCGCCGAGTCCGGGGCGGTGTCCGGGTGGATCTTCGTCACCCCGTGGTAGGCGAACCGGGCGGGACCGCCGAAGACGAAGGCGTCGCCTGAGGCGAGCCGGATGTCCTCGTACGGCCGGTTCCGCGTCTCGGTGTTGCCGAATCGGAAGGTGCACGTGTCGCCGAGGGAGAGGGAGACGACCGAGGCCGGATCGTGTTCGTCCTTGTCCTGGTGCATTCCCATCTTCGCCGCCTCGTCGTAGTAGTTGATGAGGGCGACGTCGGGGGAGTAGTGCGCGGGGTCGAACCCCCAGGCGTCAGCCGCCCCGGTGGGGTGGTCGGGGTCGGCATCGACCGCCTCGGCGGCGGCGGTGAGGATCTGGCGCCCGAGCCGTGTCATCCAGTCGGGGAACGGCGGGACGCGCTCCCGGTTGACGTCGACGGCTTCGCGGTCGTAGCGGCCAGGCCGCCAATGCCACCCGAGTCCGATCGTCGTCACGCTCATCGGGTGCCCCATGATCGTCGTCGAGTGCGGTGGGACAGGGCCGGTCCGCCACTGGGCGTACTGGCGGACGATCCACGCCTGCCCGGCATCGTCGAGGAAGCCGGGCAGCCACACGGCCCCGGGCGCGATGACCCGGGGGCCGCGGTCGAAGGCGTCGTCGGCGAAGAGGGCGGGCATGGACGCCTCAGAGGTCGGCGAGCGGAACCGATTCGTCGGCGAGGCGGGAGGCGTCGACCTGCGTGCCGACGATCGTGCGCAGGTCGTCGTTGACATCCCAGACGTTGACGTTCATCGCAGCGGTGACGGTGCCGTCCTTGGTCCAGAACGCGATGAATTCGCCGGAGTCCTTGTCCCCGCGGATGACGACGTCGTCGTCTCCCGAGCCGTGGCCGACGTACTCCATGCCGAGGTCGAACTGGTCGGTGTAGAAGTACGGTTCCCAGTCGTAGACCTTGCTGCCGCCGGTGAGTGTGGAGGCGGCGACATCGGCCTGGCGCACCGCGTTGTCCCAGTGTTCGACGCGGATCCGGGAGTCGAGTCGGGTGTTGAAGGCGTTGGCGATGTCGCCGATGGCGAGCACGCTCGGTACGCTCGAGCGCATCTTCTCGTCGACGGGAACGCCGTTGTCGATGTCGAGGCCGGCCGCCTCGGCGAGTTCGATCGTCGGGTCCGCGCCGATGCCGACGACGACGAGATCAGCGGGCAGGTCGCCCTTCGTCGTCTGGACGGTATCGACGGAGTCCTCGCCCGCGAAGCCCGTGGTGTCGGCGTCGGCGAGGAACTTCACGCCGTTCTTCGACTGCAGATCCTCGAAGTACTGTCCCAGCTCGTCGCCGAGGACGTTCTTCAGCGGGGGAGCGTCGCGAAGGACGACGGTGACATCGGAGCCGTGGGTGCGGGCGGCAGCGGCAACCTCGAGGCCGATCCAGCCGCCGCCGATGATGACGACCTTTCTGCCCTCGCCGAACTGCGAGCGGATGGCCACGGCGTCACCGGCGGTGCGCAGGGTGTGCACGTTGGCGAGCACCTGACCGGGAACCTCGAGGGTGCGCGGGGTCGAACCGGTCGAGAGGATCGCCTGAGCGTAGGTGAGCTCCTCGCCGGAGGCCAGGGTCACCGTGTTGGCGGAGGTGTCGAGCTTCGTCACGGTGTCGCCGAAGAACGTCGTGACGTCATGGGCCGGATACCACTCCGCGCCGCGCAGTGCGGAGTCCGCGGGGTCGGTGTCCTCGAGCATGACCTTCTTCGACAGATCAGGACGGTAGTACGGCGGAAGGGGATCGGTGCCCACCAGGGCGATGGTGCCGGCGAAGCCGTCATTGCGCAGGGCCTCAACCACCTGACCTCCGCCGATTCCCGCACCGATGACGACGATTCCGAATTCCTGGGCCATGCTCGCTCCTTGCTGTATCGGGGTCCTTGTCACAGACTCTACTGTCGGAATCCCGAGTCAACCACTCCCGGTTTTGTGCTTCCTGGGTGCTCGGGTCTAGAGTAGTGCGGTGTCAGGGGCTATAGCTCAGTTGGTAGAGCGCTTCGTTCGCAATGAAGAGGTCAGGGGTTCAATTCCCCTTAGCTCCACCCTGTCGGAGGCGCCGCGTGAACGCGGCGCCTTTCCCATTCCCAGCCGGTGAAGTCAGAAGTCATCGGTGTCGTCGCAGCGGTTCCCCCCCCCGCCCGCGGTCCCCGACCATGACTCCAGCTACACTGGGTTCATCATGATCGGCCCGCTCGCTTCACGGCTCGGGCCGATTTTCTTTGTCCGGAGGTGACGCCGGTGGACTACGCCAAGCCCTGTCTGCCTATCCATGACCAGATCGACTACCGAGGAGCACGGCGACGCCGACCGCTGCCGTCCAGACGGTGAGCGTGTCGAAGGAGAGACGTTCGGCGATACCGAAGCTCAGACCCGGCAGCGCGGCGCCGTCGAGGGCAAGGAGGAATGCTGCGAATCCGAGGATCGAGACGGCGACGGCGGCAATCGTCAGCCACCTGAAGACACTGCGACCGACGGCAACGGCAAGCAGGAGCATCGCCGCCCACTGGACGAGAGCCTGAGCTGCCGCGGCGCCGTCATGCAGGGCCGGCTGTTGATCCCACGGCGCGAAGCCCACCGCGACGACACACACTCCGACGACGGCCATGAGAATCGTCGCCACGCGTCCAGTCCGGCGCCTCCAGCAGCCGTGCAGCAGCACTGCACCAAGGGCCGTCAGTACACCGGAGGCGACCATGCCCGCATTGAACCCGACGTGCCACGGTGAGCAGACCTCGCGGACGTCCCCGCCCTCGGTGAACGGGCCGCAGACCGTGACACCGAGGTCGCTGATCGCATTCCGCGTCACCGAGTACCCGTCCGGCCACTGCAGGGCCACGATGAGCTGGACGGGCAGCAGCAGCGCGCTGGCCACCCAGAAAGCTGCCCCAATTCGCCAGCGCTGCCTCATGTGCCTCGCCCTCCTCGTCGAACGCGATCGCCGCCGATCGCGCTGGGGATGCGGCAACCGGAGACGCGGTCTGCGTTCATCGTAGGACGATCAGAGGTGATGCGAGGCGACCGGCGGGAAAGTCATGACCCCGCGACGCGCATGCCCTCCCCATCGCCGGGGGCGAGGACGATGTCGAAACGCGTCTCAGCCCACCCTCTGCCACCGACGTCATGTCCGTCGGGGGTCGGGGTGCCGGGCGCATGATGCGAGAAGTCCATGATGAGCGACTCCTTGACGCCGAAGACGCTGTCACCGATCTCCAGCTGCTCATCACCGCGGACGAAGATGTGCGTGACGAGCGTCCGGAATCCCGGTGCCGTGACCATGAAGTGCAAATGGCTCGCGCGCATCGGCGAGCGCCCGGTCGCGGCGAGCATCGCTCCGACGGGTCCGTCGTCGGGAATCGGGTACGGCGTGGGAAACAGCCCCCAGAACCGGTAGGTGCCGGATTCGTCGGAGAACAGATGCGCCCGGGCAGCCGTTCTCTCGTCGTCGTACTGGACGTCGTAGAAGCCGTCCTCGTCGGCCTCCCACACCTCGATGCGCGCCCCGGGGATCGGATTGCCCTCAGTGTCCGTGACCGACCCTTCAACGAGGCAGGGTTCGCCGAGCGCCCCGAACGCCATGTCCTCTCCACGGGCGATCTCCGGGGCATCGTCGACGAAGAAGGGCCCGAAGACCGTCGCCTCGGTGGCATTCGCGTGCTCGGGATTGTTCATGCCCACGACCTGCATCGATGCCCCGAGCGTGTCCGAGAGGAGCACGAACTCCTGCCTCGTCTCGGTCGTGATGTGCCCGGCATCGGTGAGGAAGCGGATGCCGGCGTTCCACTCCGCCTCGGTGAGGCGCACCTCCCGGAGGAAGGCGTGCAGATGCCGGGTGAGGGCCTCCATGACAGTTTTGAGGCGAGCGTCGTCGGTGCCGGCGAACGACGCGATGACCTCATCGACGAGTCCCTGTTCGCGCGCCGACTGCTCGGGGGAGATGTCGCTCATGCTGCCGCCCGCACGATCATCCCCGAGAGGATCGCCTCCAGGCGCGTGTTGAGTTCGGCGGCATCACCGGCGACGAAGGCGACGTAGAAGTCCGGTCGCATGAGGAGGTGGCGGGCACCGTGCTCACCCATCCACGTCGCATACGTGCCGTCGAGATCGATGACCTCGGCACCGCTGTCGGGACCCCCGACCGTCAGCTGCCGGCCCCCGACTCTCTCGTGGTCGGCGGCCAGACCCGGATCGAGGTCTCCGGCCGCCTCGGGAGTCGATAGGAGGAACCAGCCGTGGCCGACGGCATCGTCGAACCGTCCGGTCCGCCCCCGGTGGGCGACACGCCCCTGGATGCCCGTCTTGCCCGCGGTGCCGTCCTCGGCGACCCAGGTGCCGGGGCCGAGGATCGTCTCATGCGCCGGCAGCGGCCCGACCTTCGACTGTTCGGCATGTTCGGCGAGCATGCGCGCGTCCCGGGCCGCCGCCTCGGCGGGATCGGTGATGCAGATGATCTTGCCGAGGTCGACGGAGAACTCGATGTACCATTTCGCCTGATCGCGCCTCTCGTCGGACCATGCGTCGAGGAGGTTCCCGTCGGCGAGCCCCTGGAGCACGAGATCGAGGCGCCATGCGAGATTGACGACGTCACGCAGCCCCGCGCACATGCCCTCACCGGCGAACGGCGGCATGAGATGGGCGGCATCTCCGACGAGCATCGTCCGCCCGTGATGCCACTTCTCGAGGTACTTCGCCTCGAACCGGGGGAGGGCCAGGCGCTCGAGCGAGGCGTTGTCGGGACGGATGTCCCACGGCTCGAGGAGCTTCCATGCCGCCTCCGGGGTGAGCATCTCCTGGAGATCGTCGTCGGGCAGCATCATGAACTCCCACCGGCGCCTGCCCGGTCCGCCCGGCACGACCGTGGTCGGCCGCACGGGATCGCAGACCTGGAAGTGGTGCGTCATGTACGAGGGCATGACCTCGGGCTTCGTGTCGACGATGAGCCAGTGGAAGAGGAAGCCGAGATCCGTCATCTCCGCCCCGACCGCTTCCCGGAGGAACGAATTCGCCCCATCCGCCCCGATCGCATACCGCGCCCGGATCCGACCGGACTCCCCGCCCTCGGCGTAGTCGACGGTGCGCAGACCGGGCACCGTCTCCCGGAAGTCGAGGGTGACACCGTCCTCGTCCTGGGCGAAGGCGACGGTGTCGCGTCCGAAATGGAGGGTGACATTCGGCAGGGTCTGGGCGATGACGCGCAGCCGGTCCTCGAGTTCGGGCTGGCTGAACCAGTACCGCTTGCGGAACCCGTTGTCCTCCTTGCCCAGCCAGTCGATCTCCATGAGGATCTCGCCGTCCCCGTTGAGCCAGTAGTAGTGGTCGTCGTGGAAGTCGATCGCCGGGTCGTTGTCGGGGTCGATCCCGATCATCGCGAGCACGCGGGCGATCTCATGATCGAACGTCACCGCACGCGGGCGTCCGTACTGCGTGTGCCACCGGTCAAGGGCGTGAACGCGGTAGCCCTGGCGACCGAGGAGGATCGTGGCGAGGAGGCCGACGGGACCGAGGCCGTTGATGACGACATCGGCGGTGTGTTCGACGGTGGGTGCGGATGCGGGGGTCATGTCTCACTCCTATGTGAACATCTGTTCATCGTTGAACTTATGTTCATTATGGGGAGGGGGTGAGAGGCCGTCAAGGGTTTGTCCGCGGATTCCGCCTGGGAGTTCTCCCCGCGCGCCGAGGCTGTCGTCCGTTCCCATCTCCTCCGACCTCGCGCGCCTGCTGGCCGAGGCGTGGCCTGAGCAGGCACAATCGTGTCCATGGCAGAATCTCCTGACCGGCGTGCCCGCAAGGCCGAGGCGACCCGTCGTCGCATCCTCGATGCCGCGCGCGACGTCATCGCCACCGGCGGACCGGAGGCGCTGACGATTCGGGCTGTGTCGAACGGCGCCGATATCGCCGTCGGGACGTTCTACAACTACTTCACCTCCGTCGAACAGCTCACCGATGAGGTCGTCTTCGATCTCGTCGAGACCTTCGGCCAGCGTCTTGATGCGCTGACCGGGGACTTCGACGATGCCGCCGAGGTCTACGCGGTGTCTCTGCGGCACCTGGCGACGACGGCGATCTCCGATCCGGTGTGGGGGTGGCTGCTCGTCCGGCTCGGTCTCGCCCATGCGGGGCTGCTCGACGTGCTGGGTCCGCGCGCCAACCGGGACATCCAGAAGGGCGTCGACAGCGGTCGCTTCGACATCGACGACGTCGCCCTGGCCGGGGCGATGACCTTCGGGGCGCTGCTCTCGGCGATGCGTCTGCGACTTGAGCGCGGGGGGTCCGATGAAGTCGTCGCCACCTACACGCAGTACCTGCTGCGGATGGTGGGGATCTCGCGTGAGGAGGCGCGCGACCTTGCCCGGCGACCGCTGCCGCCTCTGCCGCCGCTCGACCCATCCGACGGGATCAGGAGTCCAGCCGCACCTGAGTGACCGGACGCGGCCCCGGGGACGCACGTCGGATCGGTCCATCCGAGTGCGCCGGGCCTTCGAATACTCATCGGTAACACTGTCACGCGGAGATCGACTAGCCTGACGACTGACCTGTCCGTGACGCTGACATATTCACCCAGAGGAGTCCGATGAGACTGAGACCTGCACTGATGACCGGCCTGCTCGGACTCGCCGGAGCCATGCATTTCATCCGACCGCGGACATTCGACTCGATCGTCCCGCCTGCCCTCGGCAATCGGCGGGCGTGGACCTATGCGAGCGGGGTCGCCGAACTCGGCTGCGCCGCCCTGCTCGCCAACCCTGGCACACGACGCCTCGGAGGGGCCGCCTCGGCGGCACTCATGGTCGCCGTCTACCCGGCCAACATCTACACCGTGGTCAAGTACTGGCACTCACCCCGCGGGCGGGCAATCGCGCTCGCGCGCCTGCCGCTGCAGATTCCCCTCGTGCAGATGTCGTGGGCGATCGCACCGACAGGGGCGCGCAGGACCGACCTCCGGTCGGTGCGCCGAACGGCGGTCATTGGTAGCCTGGACGCAGCGAGTGCCCGTGTGCCTGACCCGTCCGGGCAGACGTCAGCAGGCATCGTGAGGGCGGCCCAAGGGGTCACCATGTCTCAGCGCCACCACCTCGTGAGCCTCTGGCTCATCTTCTTCATCAACGGCTCAGTCATGGCCAGCTGGTCGCCGCGCATTCCCGAGGTCGCAGCCGCACTCGACGTGGGTGACGCGGCATTGGGCATCGCTCTGCTCGGCTTCGCCGCCGGAGCCATCCCGGCGATGTTGTGTGCCGGTCACCTGACCCGTTGGGTGTCGCCCGAACTCGTCAGCCTCCTCTCTGCGACGGCGTTCTCCCTCGGCCTGCCGGTGATCGCCGCGGCACCGAACCTCGTTGCGCTCTTCGCGGCTCTCTTCGGCATGGGTGTCGCCGGGGGCCTGTGCGACATCACGATGAACCTCACAGGGGTGCGCATCGAGCATCGACTGCGCTCGGGCGTGCTCGGACGGCTTCACGCCGGATTCAGTCTCGGGGTCGTGGCCGGCGGTGTCGGTGCGCTCGTCGCGACCGCCCTCGGTGCGAGCGTCGCGGGGCATTTCGCGGTCGTGGCAGCCGTGCTCGTTGTCCTCGCGGCAACTGCTGCTCCCGGTCTCCTGCGCGCTGAGGGACGAGGGCCTGAGCGGGAGCGCGTGCCCGAAACCGCACGCCCTCCCGACGGTCCTCGCTTCACCTCGCACCTCCCGGCGGCGATCGCCGTCATGGCCATCTGCGGACTGCTGCTCGAGGGCGTCATCACCGATTGGTCGGCGCTCCTGCTCACTCGTGACCTGGGCGCCACCGCAACGCAGGGTGCGTTGGCGCTCACGCTGTTCTCCGTGGCCATGGTCGGATCACGGGCAGTCACCGACCTGCTGGCCGACCGCCTCGGCGAAACGGTGATCCTCTGTGCCGGGGCAGTGACGGCCGCGACGGCGATGACGATCGGAATGCTCAGCGCGGTGCCCGGGATCGTCGTGGGGTCGATCGTGGTCATCGGCTTGGCGATCGGTCCGGTGTTTCCGATCACCCTGAGCCGGGCCTCCCGGTTCGGCGATCCGGCGGCCTCGATCGCCCGCATCAGTGTGGTCGGCTACACCGCGGGTCTGATCGGTCCGCTGCTCATCGGCGGGATCTCCTCTGCTGTGGGCCTGCCGTGGACGGTCACCGGCGCGGTGCTCGCCGGGAGTCTCGGCATCCTCCTCGCTCTTCGTCCCGCGTCGCGTGGCGACGAGACCGGCACGGCGCCTTAGTCCTCCGAAATCGGCGAGGTGATCTCTTCAGCACTCGGCGCCGAGTCCGGGTCGAGCAGCCACTGGGCGGCTACGCCGATGAGCATCGCGTAGTGACGCGAACCGTCCCTTTCGTCGTCACCCCCGAATGCGCGTGCGAGCACGCTCCGTGCGGCATCGCCGCGCTCTTCGAGGCCTGCGCGAATGGTGTCATTGTGCTGAGCCAGACTGATGGCCTCAATTCGGGCGGCGTCAGGAGAGGATAACCAGCTCCGCGGTTGATCGGGTCATCGCGACGTAGCGGTCGACGGCACCGGTGATGCCGTCGCCGAACCGATCGGGGTCGACGAGGACGACGAGATCGAACTCGAGACCCTTGACCTCGAGTGGAGTGAACGCGTTCACCCGCTCGGATCGCCGCCAGCGATCCGAGACGGGGAGGACACTGGGGTCGGCCGGGATGATGCCGACAGTGCCCTGTTCGTGGGCGCTCAGCCACGCTTCGACGACGGGGATGAGCGCCTCCGTCCGTTCACGGCGCACCGGGTGTCCGGCGGTGCGCACGGAGTCGGGCACATTCGCATCGGGGAGGGCGGCGCGGATGACGGGACCGGCTTCGGCCATCACCTCGGCAGGGGTGCGATAGTTGACGCTCAGATGCACCGTCTCGACGCTCAGCCCCGCCCGCGACAGCCGTACCTCCCACGTCTCGGCGAACCCATCCCTCGCCTGAGCGCGGTCGCCGACGATCGTCACCGACTTCGAGGGGCACCGGTCGAGGATCATCCGCCACTGGGCATCGGTGAGCTCCTGGGCTTCGTCGACGATGATGTGACCGAACGGACCGGCGAGCCGATCCGATTGCGGCACCGTTCGACCACCGGAATTCTCGAGAGCGGTCTGCAGGTCGGCACCGCGGAGCATCGTCATCTCCCGCAGCTCGCTGTCGTCGGCGGAGATGAGGTCGTCGATGACGTCGCTCATCCGCGCGCGTTCGGCGGCGGACTCGCGCTCGTCGGTGCGTCGACGACGGAGAGCGTCCGGGTCGCCGATGCGACGGCGGGCGGCATCGAGGAACGGCAGATCCGATGCTGTCCAGTCCCGCGGCCCACGGCGGATGAGCGCGTCGATCTGCGTCGGCGCCAGCCCCGGTGCGCACATGCCCAGGTAGGCCGGCACGGTCCACAGGTCGCCGACGACGTCGAGCGGATCGAGCACGGGCCATGCGGCGGTCAGTGCCGCCCGAAGCGCCGGATCGCAGCGGACCATGCGCCGAGTCAACCCCTCGTCGATGTCCTCATCGAGGTCCCGGGCATGGTCGACGATGATGTCGACGAGTTCGTCCCACACCTCATCACGGGCGTCGTTGTGCGGCGTCGTCCCGATCCCGGCCCGGAACGCTTCGGCCCACATCCCCAGTCCGACCGGAATCTCGCCGGCCGGAGTCGGGACGCTCAGGTCGTCGGTCGGCGGCTGCTCGAAGAGCGAGACGGCCCGGTCGACCACCTCGGCGGGATCGAGCGCGCCTTTGATCCGGGCGGAGTCCGCAGACTCGGGAGCCGTGGCAGTCTCCGGCACGAGGTCGCTCAGCGTGCACATCTGCACCGCATCCTCGCCGAGGCGGGGGAGGACGTCGTCGACGTAGCGCAGATACGATGCGGTCGGGCCGATGAAGAGCAGCCCGCCTCCGGATCTCACCTGCGGTGCGGAATGGAGCAGGTAGGCGGCCCGGTGCAGCGCAACGACGGTCTTGCCCGTGCCCGGCCCGCCGTCGACGACGAGCGGTCGACGAGCAGACGTGCGGATGACCGCATCCTGGTCGGCCTGGATGGTGCCGAGGACATCGGGCATCTGCGGCGAGCGCACTGCGGAGAGTGCAGCGAGGAAGGCTGACTGGTCGTCGAGCACAGCGGCATCGGCACCGCCGTCGGGACTCAGCTGCTCATCCCAGTAGTCGATGACCACGCCGTCCCGCCAGCGATATCGCCTCCTGCTCGTGAGACCGAAGGGGGAGGCGAGGGTGGCGGCGAAGTACGGTTCGGCCGCAGCAGTGCGCCAATCGACGAGCAGTGGGTCGCCATGCTCGTCGCGGATGCCCATCCGGCCGATGTGGATCGTCTCACCGGTCGTGGTCACCATCCGACCGAGGCACAGGTCGAGGTCGAAGCGGCCGAGCAGGCTCAGCTGCGCGGAGGCATCGCGGACGAGGGCGTCGCGTTCGACGGCCGCCTCACCGGAGGCCGCGGGTGTCGCTCGCAGCTCGGCGAGGCGGGTGGTCAGCCGGTCGGACTCGGTCTCCTGGGCTTGGGAGACGCGGGAGAACAGCGCGTCGTCGGCGGCGATGAGGTGCGGTCGGGCTTTGGCGGAAAGACGAGCGGGCAGGGCGAAGGCGCTGGTTCGCAAGGAGGCTCCTGGAGGGTGAACGGCGAGGTGAGGCACCCATTGTTCACCCTGTCCGGGGCCTTGCGGCAAGCCCCCTGTGCGCTGATATCCTGAAAATGCGAGGAGATGCCGGCCGCTCGTCAGCCGCTCATGACGACGAGTCGGAGTGCTCGACCGGGAGGGTGTCAGCGGAAGTCGATGAGCTTCCCGCTCTTCGACAGCTCCGGATCCGTGCAGGAGGACAGGTCGAAGCAGCACGGTCGGCGCTTGCCGTTCTCGAGCTTGTCGATGGCCACGCCGACGCGCTTGGCTCGCGTCGCGGGGTTCTTCGTCGCCTTGATCCAGCGCACCCACTCCCACCGGGCCATCGGGGTCAGGCTCGCCCACGTGTCATCGAGATCGCCGGCATCCGCGAGTGCCGAGGCGAGATCCTCCGGCACGCTCACCTCGGGCCAGTCCTTCGTCGGCGTCAGCGTCACGGACACCGTCGCGCCGTCCGCGAGGCCCGCAACCTCATCGAGATTGAGCCAGTGACCGCGCATCCCATCGGGCTCGACAACCGTCGCGAACCGCGCGTCGCCGACGACCGCCTCGGCGGCGACCTGACCTCGTGAGGGAAGTTCCGCACTCGCGTCGGGACTCAGCCGGATGATCGTGCGATCACCGAGCGTCGACACCTCTCCGGCGAACTCGATCGGTGCGGTCTGCGTCGCTGCCATGTCTCTCCTCACGGGCCCGGGATCCGGCCGTCCGGATCCCCTCAACTGCTCTTGTCCCAGGATACTCGCGGGCAGCTGAGCAGGCTTCTCGATTCCTGACCGGTGCGCTCATCACCCTCTGCGCCCATCATCCTCTGCGACCGGGGCCGGGGGAGGCGACAGGCGGAGCCGCGAGGAGGATTGACTTTTCCTGAACAGTGTTCAATGATCGTGGCCATGCCGTCTTTCACCACCATCGCCGATCGCGCCTGCTCCGGTTCGCCGGCCACCCTCGACGAGGCTCTGGCCATTCTGCAGTCCTCCGATGACGACCTCCTCGACGTCGTCGCGGCCGCCGCGCGGGTCCGCCGCCTGCACTTCGGCGACGCGGTCAAGGTCAACTATCTCGTCAACCTCAAATCGGGACTGTGCCCGGAGGACTGCGGCTACTGCTCCCAGCGCCTGGGGTCGGAATCGGAGATCCTCAAGTACTCATGGCTGCCCGGTGACGAAGCGCGCCGGCAAGCGGAGTTCGGTCTCGCCGGCGGTGCCTCCCGGGTGTGCCTCGTCGCCAGCGGCCGCGGCCCCTCCAACCGGGACGTCGAACGGGTGGCGTCGATGACCGAGGACATCAAAGCCCACAACCCCGACGTCGAGGTCTGCGCGTGCCTCGGGTTCCTCAAAGGCGGTCAGGCCGAGCGCCTCCGATCGGCCGGGGTCGACGCCTACAACCACAACCTCAACACCGCCGAGTCCAACTATGCCGAGATCTGCTCGACGCACACCTTCGCCGACCGCGTCGACACCGTCGAGCAGGCCCGCGATGCGGGACTCTCCCCGTGCTCCGGGCTCATCGTCGGCATGGGGGAGACCCCGGAGCAGATCGTCGAGACGATCCTCGAACTGCGTCGCCTCAACGCCGACTCCATCCCCGTCAACTTCCTCATCCCGTTCGAGGGCACCCCGCTGGCGGGAACCCACGAACTCACTCCCCAGCACTGCCTGCGCATCCTCTGCGCAGTGCGGTTGATGTGCCCGGACAGCGAGCTGCGCATCGCCGGCGGTCGCGAGATGCACCTGCGCACTCTCCAGCCGCTCGCCCTCCACGTCGCCAACTCCCTGTTCCTCGGCGACTACCTCACGAGCGAGGGCCAGGACGCCGAGGCGGATCTCGATATGATCGTCGACGGCGGCTTCTCCATCGTCGGCGCCGACAGCGCAGCCGAACTGCGGGAGCAGGTGCGCGCGGCGAAGGCGGCCCGCACCGCCGCTCTTCTTCCCGAGGCCTCCCCGGCCTCTTCGAGCCTGCCGTGCGGGAAGACGGCCGCGGCCTCCACCGCGCCCGACGGGATCGTCGTCCCCACGATCCGCCGCCGCGGGGCGGGAACGGCCGCGGCCCCCAATGCGTGAGACCACGACCGTCGCCGGTCTCCACGACCGCGAGCGCGGCCTGCTCTGGCATCCCTACGGCGCCCTCGCCGATGGCTCGCACTTCGCGGTCGCCGGTGCCCGCGGCCCCCGCGTCGACCTCGTCGGACGCGACGGGCGCAGCATCACCGCCCTCGACGGGATGAGTTCCTGGTGGTCGGTCGTCCACGGGTACCGCAATCCCACACTCGACCAGGCACTCGAGTCCCAGCTGCGGTCGTTCTCCCATGTCATGTTCGGCGGGCTCACCCACGAACCGGCGGTCGACCTCGCCGAGCGCCTCGTCGCCGTGACCCCGACGGGCCTCGACCACGTGTTCCTCGCCGATTCCGGGTCGGTCTCGGTCGAGGTCGCACTCAAGACCGCCATCCAGTACCAGCGCGCCCAGGGCCGCGACCGCGGACGCTTCCTCGCCCTGCGCGGGGCCTATCACGGCGACACCACCGGTGCGATGAGCGTGTGCGACCCGGTCGAGAGCATGCACGCCGACTTCCGGGCCGTGCTCACCGAACAGCTCTTCGCCCCGCGGCCGCCGCTGCCGGGCGCCCCGATGCCGAGATCGACGCGTGGTGTGCGGCCGTCGACGAGCTCTGCGACCGCCACGGTGACGAGCTCGCCGGCATCATCGTCGAACCCCTCTTCCAAGGTGCGGGCGGGATGCGCCCGTACGACGTCCGCGCACTCCGCCATCTCGCCGCCCGTGCCCGCGACCTCGACGCCGTGCTCATCGCCGACGAGATCGCCACCGGCTTCGGCCGCACCGGAACCGCGTTCGCCTGCGAACAGGCCGGCATCGTTCCCGACATCCTCTGCCTCGGCAAGGCGCTGACCGGCGGGTACATGACCCTGGCCGCGGTGCTCTGTGCGAGCGATCTCGCCGAGGTGATCGCCGGATCACCTCACCGTGCCCTCATGCACGGGCCGACATTCATGGCCAACCCCCTGGCCTGCGCTGCGGCGCGGGCGTCCCTCGATCTGCTCTTCGCTGCCACCCCCGACGGCACGCCTGCGTGGGCGACAGCCGTCACCCGGATCGGGGAGGGCCTCACTGCGGGACTGGCACCGGCCGCGGCGCTGCCCGGGGTCGCCGACGTCCGCGTCGTCGGTGGGATCGGCGTCCTCGAGATGCATCGCCCCGTCGACGTCGGCACCGTCACCCGCATCGCCGCGGACCACGGTGTCTGGCTGCGCCCCTTCCGCACGCACATCTACACGATGCCGCCGTACATCGCGACGACCGAGGACGTCGCCGGGATCTGTGCGGCGATGCTCGCCGCCGCGGAGGGCTGCCCGTGACCGCGCCCGTGCGTGAGGCGAACCGGATCCTCGACCGCCTCGGCGCCGAGGCGCGAGCCCGTGCCGAGGCCGGGCTCGACCGCGTCGATGCCGGGCCGCACGGTCTCGATCTCGCCTCGAACGACTATCTCGGACTCGCGAACCATCCGAGCGTCATCGCCGCCGGATGCGAGGCGATCGCACGCTGGGGCACATCCGCGCGGGCCTCACGACTCGTCACGGGCACCACCCCGGCCCACCATGAGGCCGAAGCGGCGCTGTCCGCGCTCACCGGGCGGGACACGGCGCTCGTCTTCTCCTCGGGCTACGCCGCGAACCTCGCGGTGCTCACCGCGCTGACCGGACCCGACTGTCTCATCGTCTCCGACGCCCACAACCACGCCTCGCTCATCGACGCCTGCCGTCTCTCGAAGGCCGAGGTCGTGCGCACCCCGCACGGGGACGCCACCGCCGTCGAGGAGGCCCTGCGGCAGCGCACCCAGCCCGAGGCGATCGTCGTCGTCGAGTCCGTCTACTCGGTCCTCGGCGATGCCCCGGACCTTGCGCGTCTCCTCGAGCTCTGCGCACGCTTCGATGCCCTGCTCGTCATCGACGAAGCCCACGGCATCGGCGTCGTCGGCGGGGGAGCGGGCGCGGCCGCGGCACTGGTCGACCACCGTGACCGCGTCGTCGTCACGGCGACCCTGTCCAAGTCCCTGGGAGCCCAAGGCGGAGCGGTCCTCGGACCCGCCGCGGTCCGGGACGCCCTGGTCAACACCGCCCGGACCTTCATCTTCGACACCGGACTCGCCCCGGCCGCAGCGGCCGCGGCCACCGCCGCAATCCAGCTCATCGCCGCCGGTGAGGCACCGGTGGCGCAACTGGCCGCCAATCGGCGAGCTCTGACGACGGCTCTCGGAATCGAGGAGCCGGCCGGGGCCGTGGCGTCTGTGCCGATGCCCTCGGCCCGGGCGGCCGTCGCCGCGCGTGACGCACTCCGGGAGCGGGGCCTGACCGTGGGGTGCTTTCGTCCGCCCTCGGTTCCCGACGGCATCTCCCGCCTGCGCATCACCTGTCGCGGCGACCTCACCGCGGCCGACGTCGACACCGCCGCCGAGGCGATCGGCGCCGTCGTCGCGGAGATGGGCTGAGGATGCGCTGCATCGTCATCACCGGGACCGACACGGGGGTCGGCAAGACCATCGTGTCAGCGGCGCTCGCCGTCCGACTGCGGCAGCGCTCTGTCGCGGTGCACCTCCGCAAACCGGTGCAGACCGGTCTCATCGCCGCCGACGACCCGCACCGCGGCGACCTCGAAGCCCTCTACACCGACTTCGTCACCCGCGGTGACGCCGAGATCGCCGGGACGCTCGCCGGCGTCCCTGTCGACCGGGGTGAGCCTGGAGACTGCCAAGGCACGACAAGGGGCGCTAGGAG
>NZ_JBNFOM010000036.1:0-26175 GCF_057364785.1 Brevibacterium sp. LAARM2_SD2
CGGAGTGCGGATAGCGGGTGGTGCACCACCCGCTATCCGCACTCCGCCGTGATCCACGATGCGGACGGCTGCTGGACACAGGCGGTCGGGGCGGGCGTCAGTGCGCGGACGCGCGTGGGCGAGGGCACGGGCGTGCGCGCGGGAGGTTGTGCGTGTCCATGGGTCGGTGTGTGCGGGGCGGTGTGTGCGGCCGCTCGCCAGCGCCGGTCAGTAGATCCATCCGGGGATGATCATCGCCGGCACTCCGTAGAAGCCGGTGTTGAACATCTCGATGATGAGGAAGTGGACGACGATCGTCGCACACAGGCAGATCACGAGAGTGAGCGCGCTGCGCAGCGCCCAGTGGACTCGCAGGGCGAGACCGATGACGGTGGCGAACGCGGCCCCGGAGACCCACCAGCCGAGCAGCACCGGGATGCAGAAGAGTGCGACGAAGACGGGCAGCGGAATGATCGACCCCGCGTTCCACCACGCCAGCGCGTAGATGCCCACGGTGATCAGCCCCGTCACGAGGACGATGAGGTACGGGGCGAACCAGTCGAACGACGCCCGGAACGAGGGCTCCGCTGACTGGTTCGGAGCATGCGGCGCGGCGGGCTGAGTGGACACAGAGCGACCCTACCAGCGGTGGACGAGCACCGACCCGAGAGTCCGGGAACGAGACGCTGCCCGGGACCACCTCGGCGAGGTGGGAACTTCGCTCCCAGCCCGGGAGCACCGCGGCGAGGTGGGGCACTCCGATCTCACCCCGGCAACCGCCTCGGCGGGGTGAGGCACGCCGACCCCACCCCGCCGACACCCGCTGACCGGACCCCAGCCCAGCCCGGACCTCAGTCCTGCCCGGACCTCAGCCCTGCCCGGACCTCAGCCCTGCCGCGGACCGATCGTCGGTTCGGGCAGATAGACCTCACCGCCGGCGGCGAGGAACTCCCGGCTCTTGGCCTGCATGCCGGCGATCGCGGCCTGCGCCTCGGCGCTGCCGTACGTGTCGCGGATGTCCTGGGAGATGCGCATCGAGCAGAACTTCGGCCCGCACATCGAGCAGAAGTGCGCGGTCTTCGCCGGTTCCGCCGGCAGCGTCTCGTCGTGGAAGGACTCGGCGGTCTCCGGGTCGAGGCCGAGCGCGAACTGGTCGCGCCAGCGGAACTCGAACCGCGCCTTCGACAGCGCATCGTCCCGGGCCGTCGCCCCCGGGTGGCCCTTCGCGACGTCCGCGGCGTGGGCGGCGATCTTGTACGTGATCACCCCCGTCTTGACGTCGTCGAGGTCGGGCAGTCCCAGGTGCTCCTTCGGGGTGACGTAGCAGAGCATCGCCGTGCCGTACCGGGCGATCTCCGTCGCCCCGATCGCCGAGGTGATGTGGTCGTAGCCGGGCGCGATGTCCGTGACGAGCGGACCCAGGGTGTAGAAGGGGGCGCCGTCGCAGAGCTCCTGCTGGCGCTCGACGTTCTCCCGCACGAGATGGAGCGGAATGTGGCCGGGGCCCTCGACCATGACCTGGACGTCGTGCTCCCATGCCCGCTTCGTCAGCTCGGCGAGGGTGTCGAGTTCGGCGAACTGGGCGGCGTCGTTGGCGTCGGCGATCGAGCCGGGGCGCAGCCCGTCGCCGAGGGAGAACGCGACATCGTAGGCCGCGAAGATCTCACAGAGCTCGTCGAAGTGCGTGTAGAGGAAGTTCTCCTCATGGTGGGCCAGGCACCATCCGGCCATGATCGACCCGCCGCGGGAGACCATTCCGGTCACGCGGTCGGCGGTGAGCGGGACGTAGCGCAGCAGCACACCGGCGTGGACGGTCATGTAGTCGACGCCCTGCTCGCACTGTTCGATGACGGTGTCGCGGTAGATCTCCCAGGTCAGCGCCTCGGCGTCGCCGTCGACCTTCTCAAGCGCCTGGTAGATCGGCACGGTGCCGATGGGGATGGGGGAGTTGCGGATGATCCACTCGCGGGTGGTGTGGATGTCGTTGCCCGTCGAGAGGTCCATGAGGGTGTCGGCACCCCACTTCGCGGCCCACTGGAGCTTCTGCACCTCCTCGGCGATCGAGCTCGTCACCGCCGAGTTGCCGATGTTCGCGTTGATCTTGACGAGGAACGCCTTGCCGATGATCATCGGCTCGGATTCGGGGTGGTTGATGTTCGCGGGGATGATCGCGCGCCCGGCAGCGACCTCGGAGCGGACGAGTTCGACGTCGCACTGCTCGCGGATCGCGATGTAGCGCATCTCGGGGGTGATGATGCCCTGCCGGGCGTAGTGCATCTGCGTGACGGTGCGTCCGGGCTTCGCGCGCCGAGGCGTCCGGTCGGGCCCCTGCCACTGCTGGGAGGGTGCGCCGCGGCGGACGGCTGCCCGCCCGTCGTCCTCGATGAGGTGGCCGCGGGCCGCGTAGTCCTCGGTGTCGTCGCGGTCGGCGATCCACTCCGCGCGGTGCGGGGGCAGGCCCTGTTCGGGGACGGCGCCGGGCCCGACGGTGCGGTAGACGTGGACCGGCTCGTTGGGGCGGCCGTTCGTGTCGTCGAGGTCGATGCGGGTGACGGGCACGCGGATGCCGTGCTCACGGTCCTCGACCCAGGCCAGGGAATGGGTGGGGTACTGCTCGAGAGCGAAACCCGCGGGGGTGCTCGCGGAGTTCTCGGCCGGTGCCGTCGGGCGCGGGGCAACGGTGGGACGGGTGGTTTCTGGGGTGGGCGCAGTCATCTGCGATCCTCTCTTCCTCCGCCGGTATCAACCGGATCAGGTTCAACGGTCTCGAGCGGTCTCAGCTCGATCTCAGCCCTCTTCCGAAGGCCCCCGTGGGGTCACACAACGACTATCACGGTGTGGGCGCCGCCACAAAATCACCCGCGGCAGGTGTTCACTGCGCGAGACGGTGGACGCGCGGTCGCCCGATTTGGTGCCTCAGTTTCAGCGTGCCCAAGTGGACGCGCCCCAGTGGGTGTGCCCCGGTGGACGGGCTCCTGCCGACGTGCCTCGGTGGACGTGCCCAGCGGACGCGCCCTGGGGGAAGTACCCCAGTGGGCTCGCCTCGGATTCCTGCGCACGCTGGACGCCTGCGGCATCGTGCCTGCAGGCCTGCTTCCACGCGCATTGTGCGTGCGCGCCCCGCTCGCTGCGTCATCGTGCGTGCAGCATCGCGCCTCGGCGGACGCACTCCCGCGACTTCGCTGACGGGGTGTCTGCGGGCGTGCGCCGGTGCTCGTCCTCGGGGTGCTCGTTCAACGGCGAGCGTGAATATCGCCGCCTCGGCGAATCTGCCGGCGCTCGTTCAACACGGAGCGTGAATATCGCGTCTTTGGGGACGCGATATTCACGCTTCGTGTTGAGTGAGACTCAGGGGTGAGTGAGGCTCAGGGGTGAACGAGGCGCTGCGTTGAACGAGCAAGCGCTCGCCCCCTGTGTCGGCTCCCGCAGGCGCGGCGCCTCACGCCCCCTGGAGGAACGTTTTCGCGACCGCGCCGAGCGCGACGACGTCGCTGATCGCGCACATCTCCCGCGCCGAGTGCATCGAGTAGAGCGCCGGTCCCACATCGACCGTCGTCATGCCCATGCGGGTGGCCGTCAGCGGTCCGATCGTCGACCCGCACGGCACCGAGTTGTTCGAGACGAAGTCCTGGTACTCGACCCCGGCGGCTGCACAGGCGCGGGCCCACGTCGCCGTGCCGACGGCATCGGTGGCATACCGCTGCTGGGCGTTGAGTTTGAGCAGGGGCCCCGCACCCAGGCGCGGACGCACGTGCGGATCGTGGCGTTCGGGGTAGTTCGGGTGGGCGGCGTGTCCGGCGTCGGAGGACACGCACACCGAGGCGGCCAGTGCGGCGAGGTAGTCACTGCGGTTCGCCTCGGGGAAGAGGGCGGCGACGATCCGCTCGGTGACGTCGGAGAGGAACGGCCCGCTCGCGCCCGAGCGCGAGTTCGACCCCACCTCCTCATGGTCGAACCCGGCGAACAGGGCCACCGCATCGAGCGCCTCGGCGTCGAGGGACGTCATCGCGGTCACCCCGGCGTGGACGGAGAGGAGGTTGTCGAGTCTCGGGGAGGCGAAGAACTCGTCCGCGGCGCCGAAGAGCGCGGGCTCCTGCGCGGGGATCGTGTAGACGTCGTGGCCGACGATGAGTTCGGGGTCGACGCCGGCGGAGGCGGCGAGGATCTCGAGGACATCGGCCTCGGCGAGGTCGGCGAGACCGACGATCGGGGTCGTGTGCCGCTGCTTGTCGAGGGTGAGGCCCTCGTTGACCTGCCGGTCGAGATGGATCGCGAGCTGCGGGATGCGTGCGATCGCCGGCGTGTGCGCGAGGACGACGCTGCCGTCGGCGAGGCTGAGGCGCCCGGCGAGGGCGAGCTCCCGATCGAGCCACGAGTTGAGCAGCGGCCCGCCGTAGATCTCGACACCGAACTGGCGCACGCCTTCGGCGACGAACTCGTCACCGGGCTTGAGTTTGAACGCCGGCGAATCGGTGTGGGAGCCGAAGACCCGGAACGGGGGCACCGCCGAGGCGGTCGACCCGTTCGCGGTCGAATCGGCTTCCGCTGCGTCAATCCGCCCTGTCGGGGCCATCCAGGCGATGATCGCGCCGTCGCGGATGACGTAGTACCCGTGGCCGACCTCAAGGGTCCACGGCTGACGTTCGTCGAGTCGGGTGAACCCGGCGGCGTCGAAGCGCTCGGCCGCTGCGGCAGTGGCATGATAGGAGCTGGGAGAGGCCGTGACGAAAGCGGAGAGGTCGGCTGCGACCTGCGCGTTTGCTGTCTGATCCGTGGATGGAGTGCTCATCTGAACAGCCTATCCTTTGGGGTAGCTTCGACCACAGGGGCCGAAGCGCCAGCGGTCGCCCGAAGCGGACGATCAGCGGTCGTCCGACGTGGATGGTCAGCGGTCTCCCGCACCGGGCGGGCCGGCGGTCGTCCGACATGGACGGTCAGCGGTCGTCCGAACCGGGCGGGCCGGCGGTCGCCGAACGTCGACGGCCGGCGCGGACGAGCGTGCAACGACGAGTGAGAATGCGAGGAGTGTTCGACGTGAACCAATTCGTGGCCGAGTGGAATACGTGGCGGGACTCGCGGAACTCCTCGTTGGCGACGCCCTTCGGGTGGCTCAGCGTCGTCGGGCTCCACTGGCTCGACGAGGAGTCGACGTGGCCGGGAGCGCCGGGAACGTTCACCGTCGACGACGACGGCTGGGTCACCCTCGCGCTCGATCCCGGCACGAAGGCCGGCCCTGCGGCCGCGACCTTCGATCTGCTCAGTGCCCCCACCGAGGCGGCTCCCACCTCCCACGACCTCACCGACACCGGCCCCGGCACCAGGCCCGAGGCAGGCACCGATCCCCGTTCAGGCACCGACGCGGAATGGGAGTCCGGGTCGACGCGCACGGCCGTCCGCCTCGGCGCCGATGACATTCCGCTGCCGGAGTCTCCCCAGGTCAGGGTCGAGGACAACGGGTTCAGCGCGAAGCTGCCGACCGGCGGGTCGCTCGACTGGTTCACTGTCGGCCATGTCCTCTATGAGCTCATCGAACGCGGCGGTCGCCTCGGTGTGCGCATCCGCGACTCGAAGTCGCCGCTGCTCGCGAAGTTCGTCGAGGTCCCCGTCTTCGATCCGAACCGGGACTTCGTCTTCCTCGCCCGCTTCACCCCCTTCGACGAACCCGAGATCCGGCCGGTCGCCTCGGCGCAGGAGAACCTCACGCTCGAGACGATGCTCGTCGGCACCGTCACCTTTACCACGCCCGCCGGGGAGGTGTCGCTCGTGGCCTCGGGGTGCCCGGCGACGGGACTCCAGCTCGACTTCCACGATGAGACGAACGGGCGGTCGACGGCGGCGTGGCGGACCCTTGACCTCGGCATTCCCAACGCCGACGGGTCGCTCGTCGTCGACTTCAACCGTGCGGTCAACTACCCGTTCGCGTTCTCCGCGTTCGCAACCTGCCCGGCCCCGGTCGCCGGCAACGACGTGCCGTTCGCCGTCACCGCCGGTGAGCGCCGGCCCCCGTTCTTCTACTCAGAGGCCGGCATCAACGTGCCGTTCCTCTTCTACTCGTGGTGGGACGAGGACAGCGCCCGCGTGACCCGGCCGTGGTACGACCGGTTCGGGCTCGACATGACGATCCTCAACCCGAACGAGAACGATGAGGAGCAGTCCCTCGTCGGCTTCGACGGGGTCGCGATGTCCGGCGGCGACGTCACGCCGCTGACCCGGAAGGCCAGGTCGCGGCTCGTCAAGGTCGCCACCGACGCGCTGACCTCGCGCCTGCCGGTCATCGGGATCGGGGCGTACGCGGAGTTCCTCGTCACCGCCCAGCGGGAGCTGCGCGAACAGCAGGGATACGCCGAGGCGGCCCCGGAGATCCCCGCCCCCACGCCGGGTCGCCTGCAGATCGTCATGAACTCCGAACTCGATCCGCGGGCCGTCGGCCTCGACGTCGTCCACACGGATCCGACGGGTCTCATCGTCGCCGAGGTCGACCTCGAGCTGCCGCTCGAATCACGGTTCGCCGAGCTCGAGGAGTTCGCTGCCGCGCTGCGGGCGGGCTCGCCGATCGCCAGCTGGCAGGAGTTCGACTACCGGGTCGTCACGATGATCCGCCGCCACCGATGATCCGCCGCCACCGCTGAGCCGCGCGCGGGCCGGTGACCTCCGAGTCGGCCGGTGAACCTCGCATCGGCCGGCACGACCCCAGCAACACGAAGGGCGCTCAGCCACCCGGTGCAGGGTGGCTGAGCGCCCTCGAGGCTGCTGAGACCGGCCGCCTACCAGATGCTCACGCGCTGCTCGGGCGCGAGGTACATGCCGTCGGACTCCTCGACGCCGAACGTGTCGTGGAAGACCGTCATGTTCTTCACGACCTGGTTGCAGCGGAACTCCTCCGGCGAATGCGGGTCGATGCTCAGGCGGCGGATGCGCTCCTCGGTGCGCATCTTCGCCCGCCACGCCTTGGCCCACGCGGTGAAGAACGAGGCGGCCTCCTCCGGCGAGGGGGCGCGACCGAGTTCGAGTTCGAGGGCCTTCCACCCGATCGACAGACCGCCGAGGTCACCGATGTTCTCACCGACCGTGAGCGCGCCGTTGACGTGCTGTGAGGCCTCGAGCCCCGCGGGCACGAGCGCATCGTACTGGTCGATGAGCGCTGTCGTCCGCTCCTCGAAGCGCTCGCGGTCCTCGGCCGTCCACCAGTCGACGAGGTTGCCGTCGCCGTCGTAGCGCGAGCCCTGATCGTCGAAGCCGTGGCCGATCTCGTGGCCGATGACCGCGCCGATCGCCCCGAAGTTCGCCGCGACGTCACCGTCGGCGTCGAAGAACGGCGGCTGGAGGATCGCGGCGGGGAAGACGATCTCGTTCATCACCGGATGGTAGTACGCGTTGACCGTCTGCGGCGTCATCAGCCACTCGGTGCGGTCGATCTCCTTGCCGATGCGCCCCACCTGGCGGGCGTGCTCGGCGCGGGCGGCCCGCCGGACGTTGCCGACGAGGTCACCGGCGTCGACCGTCGCGGGGTAGTCGCGCCACACCTCGGGGTAGCCGACCTTCGGGGTGAACTTCGAGAGCTTGACGAGCGCGCGCTGCTTCGTCTCCTCGCTCATCCAGTCGAGCTCGGTGATCGACTTCTCGTACGCCTTGATGAGCATGGCGACGAGGTGGTCGATCGCCTCCTTCGCCGCCGGCGGGAACTCGGCGGCGACGTAGAGCTTGCCGACCGCCTCGCCGAGGAGGGACTCGACGAGCCCGACCCCGCGCTTCCAGCGCTCCCGGAGGGCAGGCGTGCCGGAAAGGGTGCGGGAGTTGAAGTCGAAGTCCTCCTCGACGATCTCGTCGGTGAGCAGCGCGGCGTTCGCCGAGAGCACCGACCAGCGCAGCCACGTCTTCAGGGTGTCGAGGTCGGTCTCAGCCCACACCGTGACCATGCCCTCGACGTACGAGGGCTGACCGATGATGACGGTCTCGAGCTCGCCGTCGGCATCGGCGGTCAGGGCGGACAGCCACGCATCGAAATCGAAACCCGGGCCGATCTCGCGCAGCTGGTCGACCGTGTACTTGTTGTAGGTCTTCTCCGCATCGCGCGTGGCCACTCGGTCCCAGTGGTGGCGGGCGAGTTCGGTCTCGAAGGCCATGATCTTCGCGGCCACCTCGGCGTCGGAGAGCCCTGCCGCGGTCCCGAGCCCGCCGAGCGCGGACATCTTCTGCACGTGCGCGAGGAACTTCGCGCGCACCTCGGCGAAGTCGTCGTTGAAGTAGTAGTCCTCATCGGGCAGGGAGATCCCGGCCTGGACGAGGTAGAGGGCGTAAATGTCGGAATCCTTCGCATCCGCGGTGACGTACCCGCCGAGCAGACCGCCGATGCCCTCGGTCTCGAGTCGGCCGAGGAGGTTCGCGAGCTCCGACTTCGATTCGGCGGCGTCGATCGCGGCGAACGTCGACTCGAGCGGGGTGACGCCGAGGCTGTTGATCCGCTCAAGGTCCATGAACGAGGTGAAGAGGTCGGCGACCTTCTGGCCTTCGGTGTCCGGCTCCTGCGGGGTGTCGGAGACGGACTCGATGATCTCGCGGACCTTCGTCTCCGCGGTGTCGAAGAGCTCGCGCATGGCACCGTCGCCTGCGCGATCGTCGGGGATGGTGAAGCTGTCGATCCAGCCGCCGTTGGTGTGGCGGAAGAGGTCGTCCTGCGGGCGGACGGAGCTCAGTTCGGCTGAGGCGGCGGCGTCCGAGGGCTCCGGATCGGCCGGTGCATTCGCAGTTTGTGATGTCATGGTGCAACAGTATCGTGACCGACGATGGGCATGGGCTGAGAAGTTCGCCGCGGGCCCGAGACCGCGGTGCCGTGGCGTCCGCGGGGCGATTGCGCCCATCGTGCCCGCTGAGAAGGAGGAGAAGTATGACCGCACCGTCCGTGGTGTTCGTGTGCACCGGGAACATCTGCCGCTCCGTGACCGCCGAACGCGTGCTCGAGCATCATCTCGAGGCCACCGGCGCCGAGGCGGTCGTCGACTCCGCCGGGATCAGCGACGAGGAGGACGGCAACCCGATCGATCCGCGGCAGGCGCGGGTGCTCGCGGCCGCCGGCTACCGCACCGACGACCACGTGGCCCGGCAGATCACGCCCGAGTGGCTGGCCGACCGGGACCTCGCCGTGGCGATGACCGCCCGCCATTATCGGGCGCTCGCAGCGATGATCGCCGACCTGCCCGCCGAGGTGCGTCCGGAGCTGCGGATGCTCCGCGAATTCGATCCGGAGGCCGGTGACGGACCCCGCCGAGGCGGCACCGGGGCCTCCCACGGAACCGGGCACCGCCTCGGCGAGGTGCCGGCTCCCGACGTCGCCGATCCGTGGTACGGGGGTCAATTGCAGGATTTCGAAGAAACTCTTGAGACAATGGAGAGGTCAGTGCCGGGAATCGCCGATCACCTGCACGCCAAGGCCGCGGAAACTCGGTGATCCCGCCGAGGGCCGCAGCGATGGTCCGATACTCCGACCGACCATGCGGTCGCCCACAAACCATGGCAAACGTTGAAGGAGAAACACGTATGACTCGCACACAGAGGTCTGCTCTCAGGCTCGTCTTCGCCGCGCTCGTCGTCGCCGCCATGAGCGTCTTCGCGGCCTCCCCGGCCAGTGCACACGACCAGCTGATCTCGACGAACCCCGAGGACGGGGCACAGCTCGACGAGCAGCCCAAGTGGCTCGAGATGGATTTCTCCGGTGAGATCCAGCAGGTCGGCACCGAGGTCAAGGTCATGGTCGACGGCACCGACGTCTCCGCAGGCGAGCTGACCACCGAAGGCAAGAAGCTGACCGTGGCGCTGCCCGACAACCTCAAGCCCGGGGCGTACAACGTCGTGTGGCGTGTCGTGTCCTCCGACGGCCACCCGATCTCCGGCGACTACTCCTTCACGATCGGCGACGCCGAGGGCGCCGGCGGCTCCGTCGAGCAGACGACGCAGGCCGGCCTCGGCGGCGCAGTCGTCGACAACCCCTCGGAGACCCCTGAGGAGCGCGGTCAGATCGGCGAATCGACGAGCGCTGACTCGGGCATGTCGATGCCGATGATCATCCTGCTCGCCGTCGGAGCGCTCGCGATCATCGTCATCGTCGTCCTCCTCATGCGCCGCAAGGCCCAGGGTCTGCCCGGCACGAAGAACGACGGAAACGGCACCGGCTCGGGTCAGTGAGCTGAGCCCGCCGCACCGCAGTTCCCCGGACGCATCGTCCGGGGAACTGCTGCATTCACCGGCAGATCCACCCGCAGCTCTTCCCTCGCCGAGGCGGCGGAACGGTCGTCGATCAAGGCGCAGTGCGGATAGCGGGCCGTGCACCGCCCGCTATCCGCACTCCGCCGTGATCCACGATGCGGACGGCGGTCGGACACTGGTGGCCGGTGCGCCGGATGGGTGGGGACGCGGGGTTCAGAGTCCGATCTGGGCGGCGATGCGGGTGCGGCGCTCGCCGCCGGCGATGACCTTCTCCCGTCGCGCCTCCCCGGATTCGGCCGCTGCCCTCCTGGCGGTCACCTCGGCGACGTCGAGGACGGCCTTGACCGAGGGAGTCGCCCATCCGGCCATCGCGATCTGCTGGACGTGCCCGGCGATCGCCGAGTTCCACGGTAGGGACGCCGACAGTTCGGGGAGCACCCCGGCGGCAGAGAGCAGTGCGATGATCGTGCCCGTGCGCGCATCCGGGCGCACGCGTCCCTCCATCACCGCCGCCAGCGTTTCGCACAGCTGCTCCTCGGGCTCGGGATCGACGACCCGCCACGACATCGTCGGGATGATGAAGAGGAACTTCGCGGTGTGCTGGGTGAGGATCCCGTGGTTGGAAAGCCGCACGAGGAGCACATCGTCGAGCCGCGGCAGCAGGACCGGGAGCACGTCGGCAAGCGGCCTAGCGTCCTGGCCGAGGAGCGCGATGACGTTGACGAACATCGGATCGTGGGGGCGCGGCACCTCGGTGGCGCGGATGAGCGGCGCATGCGGCTTCTCACCGGGGAGGACTTCGATGAACCCGGCCTCGATCATGTCGACGAGGAGACCGCCGGTGAGCACGCACTCGAGCGCCGGGGAGAGCTCCGGGATCTGCCCGCTCGGCGGCAGCAGGAGAAGCATGAGGTCCTCGGAGATGAGGAGGTCTGGGCGGGGCGATTCGGCAGTCATGGGCTCATCCTTGTCCGGAACGTCCCCGAAGCCGCGACGCGCCTTCCGCTGGGACACATTCCCTTGTCAGGCAGTGTAGCCCTCCGGCGTCGGAGAGTCAGTCGTCAGTCGCCACACGGAGGGCCTGACAGGACTCTTGCCGCCGACTTGTTTACTGTGTAAGGTGAAATTTCGTCCGGGTGGGATCAGAAATCCGGCAAATGCCGCATACCGCGATTACCTCATTTCATGACAGCGGTCAGTGCTGTCGTCTGCGACGAGTCCGAACCAGCGAAGGAGTGTCATTGTCATGCGCGCGATGAAAGTGCTCTCCATTCCCCACCGGCACCCGTACGTCGAGGCGATCACTGAGCACGCGGCGGTCACTCTGGTCCCTGCACCCCTTCCGGGCGGCGCCGATGCGCCTGCCGGGTACGCGCAATTCGATATGGACAATTGGATTTCCGGACAATTCGAGACATTCGATATCGTCCATGTGCATTTCGGATTCGAATTGGTTCCGCACGCAGTCCTGCGTCGCTTCGTCGACGACCTGCGCCGCCACGAGGTCCCGCTGCTCGTCACCGTTCACGACCTCGACAACCCCCAACTGCTGCCGGCCGGCCAGGCCGAATTCCATCGCCGCCTGGAGCTCCTCGTGCGCAGCGCAGCGCGCATCATCACGCTCACCCCCGGGGCGCAGGCGGAGATCGCCGACCGCTGGCACCTCGACGCCGAGGTCATCGCCCATCCGCCTCTGGGCAGTGGTCTGCCTGCGGGCAGAGAGGATGTCGGTAGTGATCGGGTCGGCACACCGGCGAGCGCGCCCGCGCGATTCGCGGTCGGAGTGCTCGTCAAGGATGCGCGGCCGAGTGTCGACCTCGACGGGATCGCCGCACTCGCACGGACGCTGCACCAAGATGACGAACTCCGGGAGGCCACGAGCCTCACAGTGCTCAGGCGGCCGGTGGTGCGCCAGGGCAGGGAGGCCGAGGTCGCGCGCCTGGCAGCTGTGCTCGCGGAGACGGGAATGCCTGCCCCGGTGGTCGCCGAGCGGATGAGCGACAGTGAGCTCGAACAGTGGCTGGCAGACCTCGACTGCCTCGTCCTTCCCTACAGTCACGGCACGCATTCGGGTCTGCTCGAACTCGCGAACGACCTCGGCACCATGGTGCTCCACTCACCCATCGGGCACCTGTCCGAGCAGCGGCCGGGGCAGAACATCTCCGTCGACTTCCACGACCGGTCCGCATTGACCGGCGCGCTGCGTCGGGCGGCGGAGCGACCGCCTCTGCGCCCGATCGCACCGGCAGCGCACCGCGCGGCGCTGGCCCGGGTGAGGAGCGCGCACACAGAGATCTACCGGGCCCTGGCGGCGATGAGCACAGCGGGGAGGGCAGGCGCATGAGGATCCTCGTCATCGCCGACTACCGGTACCCGCTGCGCGAACCGCTGCGAGGCGGACTGGAGACGCACGTGTGGACCCTCGTGCGCGAGCTCGAACGGCGCGGACACCACGTCACCCTTGCCGCGAAGTCCGGTTCCGACTTCCTGGAGAACTCGCCGCCGGAGCTCATCTATGACGACCTCGCCTGGCCTCCGGGCGCCCGCCGCAGCGACTCGTCGCTGCCGCGGGAGATCGAGGACCATCAGCGCGCCTCCCTCGAGGCGGTCATCGACTACCTCGCCGCCCATCCGACGCAGTTCGACGTTGTCCACAACCACGCCGTGAGTGCGCTGCCGCTGTCGCGCGCGGCCGCGCTCGACGTTCCCGTGTTCACCACGCTGCACACGCCCCCGCGCCTCGACCTCGTCAACACGATCGACCCCGCGCAGCGCGGCCGCGTCTTCACCGTCTCCGGCTACGCACAGGAGTCCTGGGCGAATGCCGGAGTCGACACCACGGTCGTGATGAACGGCGCCGATGCGACGGTCTGGCCGCTCGGTCCCGGCGGTGACCGCCTCTGCTGGTTCGGACGACTCGTCCCCGAGAAGTACCCGCATGTCGCAGTCGACGTCGCCAACCGCCTCGGCGCGAGACTCACGCTCATGGGGCCGGTCGGCGACCCGGACTACTTCGCCGACTACGTCGCACCGGCGATCGCCCGCTCGCACGGGCGGGTCGACTACCTCGGCTGCCTGAGTCAGCGGGAAACGGCGCACATCGTGGGAGGGAGCGCGGCTACATTGGTCACGCCGATGTGGAACGAGCCCTTCGGCCAGGTCGTCATCGAATCCCTGTTCTGCGGCACTCCCGTCGTCGCCCTCGATCGGGGAGCCTTCGGCAAGCTCTACCGCTCGGTGCCCGGGGTGACTCTCGTGCCGACGGCGATGTCGGACGACGAGCAGCTCGCGGCGATGGCCTCAGCCGCCCACGACGGTCTCCGGGCCGGGGGCGAGCGAGCAGGGATCGCCGCCCGGCGTCGCCTCCGGGACTACGCGGTATCTCACTTCAGCGTCAGCTCCGTCGCCGACACCCTGCTCGGGCACTTCGCCGCAGCGATCCGTGATCCCGAGCGGTTCGGGACCGTCTGGGAAGGGCGTGCGCCGGTCGATGAGGATGCCGTGGCCGCCACGACCTATGCCCGCACCGGAGCGGCCGGATGATCGGCTGGTACGTCCACCATCATGGGCACGGTCATCTGCGGCGGATGATCGCGGTGCTGCCGCATCTCGACGATGACGTCATCGTCTTCTCCTCACTGCCGCGGCCATCCGCTCTGCCGACGCCGCGATCGGGGAGCGTCACCTGGGTGCAGCTCGAGCCGGACACCGCGCCGGGAGTCGACCCCGCCGATCCCACCGCCGGCGGCAGTCTGCACTGGGTCCCGACGAACATCACGGGGCACGCGCAGAGACTGGCGACGATCGCCGGCTATGCCCCCGAGCTGACGGCCATGGTCGTCGACGTGTCGTGTGAGGTCGCGATGCTCTCGCGCCTCCTCGGCCTGCGGGTCGTCGTGGTCGCGCAGGCCGGAGAGCGCACCGACGTCGCACATCGGCGGTGCTTCGAACTCGCCGAGGCGATCATCGTGCCGCTGCCGGCTCCCACCGTGAGGACGGGTCAGGCGTATGCGGCGGCCGTTCCCCACGCCTTTCGGTTCTCGGCCACGACACGATTCACCGGCGGGATCTCAGCGACCCGACCGGTCCCGAGCGAGGGCGCGAGAGCGGGCTGTCTTCTCCTCGGCTCGCGCGGCGGCTCGACCCTCGACGGGGATGCGTTCGCGGCGCTGCGAGCGGGCAGTCGTCACTCGTGGTCTGCGGTCGGGCTCGACGATGCGACGTGGACCGCTGACATCCTTCCGCGGCTGCGAGCCGCGCGCGTGGTGCTCAGCAATGCAGGTCTCGGCGCGATCGCCGACGTGATGAGCGCCCGCACTCCGGCGATCTTCGTGCCCCAGACGCGCCCGTTCGGCGAACAGGACGCCAACGGTGTGCTGCTGCGAACGCTGGGGTTCCCCGTCCTCGCCGGCAGCGACGTCGGTCCGGATCTCGATGATGTGCTCGCCGAGGCGGCCGACCGTGAATTCCCCTGGGAGGCATGGCAGATCGGCGGGGCTGCGGAACGCGCGGCCGAGGTCATCGACGGAGTGTCCCAGCCCCCGACACGGGTCGCTGGGGGAGCGGGACGCTCGCTCGCCGCCCCGTCGGCTGCCTCACCGACCGGTCCGTCCACCCCGCCATCGACACCGACGCCCACCCCGACCGCCGCCTCGGTGCCGGGTGACTGACCTATGCCGCAACCGCGCACGGTGATCGTCAGCCTCGCCTCCCCGGACCGGTTCGCCCGCATCCGCCGCCAGCACGAGGCTCTGATCGGCTTCCACTCAGAGCGCTTCGACGCCGGCACCCTCGCGCACGTCGTGAGCGTCTTCCCGTCACAGCGATCGGGCAGCGACGACAGTGTGGGGCGCGCCGGCGACGGGCTGCCGGGCATCGACCTGCCGGGCATCGACCTGCCGCCGACCGTCGACACCGTCCGCGTCGAATCCGCCACGGGTCGGGCCCCGCTGGCGGCTGCGCGCAATGCCGGTGCCCGCCGGGCCGCCGACCTCGGCGCGAGTCTGCTCGTCTTCCTCGACGCCGACTGCGTGCCCGGCCCCCGACTGCTGCTGCGTTACGAAGCGGCGACCGTGCCGGATCGCCTTCTCCTCGGGCCCGTCACCTACCTGACCGCGGAGGAGACGGCCGCCCTCGACGACGCCGTCGCGATCACCCCGCACCCCCATCCGGCACGCCCGGACCCGGCCGACGGTGAGGTCATCGACGTCGCCTCCGACGCGCCCCCGGACCCACAGGACCCGTATGCGCTCTTCTGGTCGCTGTCGTTCGCCTGCCGGCCCGAGCTCTACGCCCGCCTCGGCGGATTCCACGAGGGCTACGCGGGATACGGGGCAGAGGACACCGATTTCGGCTTCACCGCCCGACGTCACGGCATCGGGCTGCGCTGGGTGGGCGGTGCTCACGCGTTCCACCAGTTCCACCCCGTGAGCTCCCCGCCGATCGAACACGTCGCCGACATCGTCGCCAACGCCCGCGTCTTCCATTCCCGCTGGGGTCGCTGGCCGATGGAGTCATGGCTCGAGCGGTTCCGCGCCGCCGGCCTGGTCACCTACGACGCCGGTGTGGGCTGGCAGGTCGTGTCGGTCGGCGCCTGAGGCTCAGCCGCCCGGCAGCAGTCGGACGTAGGGGGCGAGGCCGGTGCCCTCGGCGGCGAGGCGGCCGGCCGTGTCGAGGATCGTCGTCTCCATCGCCGAGGCGGCGGCCGTGGCCCGCACATCCGCGCGGGAGGCGAGGCTGACGGTGCGCGAGAGGTGCGGATCGGTCAGCCGGATCGAGCGCAGGCGCGGACGGTCGACGAGGACCATCGCGGGGACGATCGCGAGCCCGAGGCCGCGTTCGACGAAGCGGAGGACCGCGTCCATCTCGGCTCCCTCGACGACGACGCTCGGGTCGAGGCCCGCGGCGTCGAAGGCCGCCGAGGTGGCCTCCCGGAGGTCGTACCCGTGATGGAAGACGACCTGGGGACGGTCGGCCACCTCGGCGAGAGTGATGCTGTCACCCACGGATTCCCAGTGGTCGGCCGAGGTGATGACGACGAGGTCCTCGCGGAGGACCTCCTGGGTGTGCAGGCGCGGGGTGAGCGCGCTGAGGTCGACGGTGCGGGTGATGAGGGCGAGGTCGAGCTGCCCCTGGCCGAGCGCCTCGACGAGCTCGCGCGAACCCTTCTCCATGACCTCGAGCTCGATGCCGGGGTGGTCGGCGTGGAAGCGGCTGAGCGCCTCGGCGACGAGGCTCACGCACAGCGTCGGGGTCGCGCCGAGGCGGACCCGGCCTGTGCGCAGACCGGCGAGTTCGTCCATGTCACGGCGGATCGCCTCGGCGTCGGCGAGCATCCTCCGGGCGGTCGGGAGGAGGGACTCACCGGCCGCGGTCAGGGTGATGTGACCGCGGGCGCGGTGGAAGAGCTCGGCGCCGAGCTCCTTCTCCAGCGTCGAGATCTGCCGGGACAGGGACGGCTGCGCGAGGTGGAGGGCTGCGGCGGCCTTCGTGAAATGACCGGTGTCGGCGACCTCGACGAAGCTGGCGAGCTGTTCGAGATTCATTTCAATAGTCTATCGCTATCGTGATGAGTCAAACAATGCATTGGACGTATCGTATAGGCAAACCTAACGTGGAAGTCATGAGTACAGCACAGGGCAATGCCCGGATCAAGGAACACTCACTGTCGACCTCGGTGCTCGTCATCGGCACCGGCGGATCGGGCCTGCGTGCGGCCATCGAGGTCGCCGAGGCCGGCGTCGACGTCATCGCCGTGGGCAAGCGGCCCAAGGACGACGCACACACCTCGCTCGCGGCCGGCGGCATCAACGCCGCGCTCGCGACGATGGACCCCGAGGACAGCTGGCAGCAGCACGCCGCCGACACGATCAAGGAGTCCTACGACCTCGCGAACCCGCGCACCGTCGAGATCGTCACCCAGGGTGCCGAGCAGGGCATCGCCGACCTCGAGCGCTACGGCATGAACTTCGCGAAGGAGGACGACGGGCGGATCTCGCAGCGCTTCTTCGGCGCCCACACATGGCGGCGCACCGCCTTCGCCGGGGACTACACGGGCCTGGAGATCCAGCGCGCGCTCATCCACCGGACCGAGGAGCTCGACATCCCGGTCCTCGACACCGTCTACATCACGAAGCTGCTCACCGCCGACGGCCGGATCTTCGGCGCCTACGGCTTCGACCTCGTCGACGGCACCCGGTACCGGATCCACGCCGACGCCGTCATCCTCGCCGCCGGCGGGCACAACCGGATCTGGCGCCGCACGTCCTCGCGCCGCGATGAGAACACCGGCGACTCCTTCCGTCTCGCCGTCGAGGCCGGCGGTCGCCTGCGCGACGCCGAGCTCGTCCAGTTCCACCCCTCGGGCATCATCGAACCCGAGAACGCCGCGGGCACCCTCGTCTCCGAGGCGGCCCGCGGGGAGGGCGGCATCCTCCGCAACGCCCTCGGCGAGCGGTTCATGGAGCGCTACGATCCCGAGCGGATGGAGCTGTCGACCCGTGACCGCGTCGCGCTCGCCGCGTACACGGAGATCGCCGAGGGCCGCGGCACGGCCAACGGCGGCGTGTGGCTCGACGTCTCCCACCTGCCGCGAGAGACGATCATGTCCCGCCTGCCGCGGGTCTACCAGACGCTCATGGAGACGCAGATGCTCGACATCACGAAGGAGCCGATCGAGATCGCTCCGACCGCGCACTACTCGATGGGCGGGGTGTGGGTCGATCCCGTCGACCACAGCACCGACGTCGAAGGGCTGTGGGCGATCGGCGAGGCCTCGTCCGGGCTGCACGGGGCCAACCGCCTCGGCGGCAACTCCCTCATCGAGCTCCTCGTCTTCGGGCGCATCGTCGGGCAGTCGGCGATCGCGTACTCCGATGGTCTGAGCGCGCAGGTGCGGTCGGCGGAATCCGTCGCCGAGGCGCGCGCTGAGATCGATGATCTCCTCGCCTCCGATGGGGCGGAGAACGTCCGGGCGCTCCAGCGCGAGGTGCGCAACCTCATGACCGAGCACGCCGGTGTCGTCCGCGACGAGGCGGGTCTGCTGGCCGGGCTGGAGAAGCTCACGGCGATCGAGGCGCGGATGGCGACGTCGGCATCCACCCCGACATCGCCGGATTCTCCGACCTCGCGCACGCCTTCGATCTCAAGTCGTCCGTGCTCGCGGCCCGGGCCACCCTCGAGTCCGCGCTCGAGCGGCGCGAGACCCGCGGTGCCCACAACCGCAGCGACTACCCGGAGCTCGATCCGGCGATGCGGGTCAACCTCGTGTGGTCCCCGTCGACGGGTGTCGTGCGCGAGGAGATCCCGGCCGTCGACCCCGAGGTCGCCGAGCTCATGGGCGGAGAGATCAGCCAGGAGGGCAAGCTCGTCGAGTGAGGGTGAGTGGGCCGAATCCGGGGCCGGGCCGAGTCCGACCGGGAAGGGCCGAGTGAGCTGAGTTGGGCCGCCTGCATGAGGTGTTCGTGCGGGCGGCCCCGCCGTTCTGAGGAAGATTCATGGCGGCCACCTGGATTGTGTGGAAGGTTCATGGCGGTCGCCCGGGTTGTGCGGAAGGTTCATGGTGGAATCGGCGCTGAGATCGCCATGGCGGCGGCGCACAATCACCGTGGATGTGGCGCAGACCCTCGCCTGCCGGAGCCGCAGACTCCGCGATCAGCCCCACTCGCTCGGTATGACCCTCCGCCCCAACCCCGCTCCGCAACCAGCGCGCCGGTTCAGCCCACGCGCTGGGCACGACCCTCAAGCCCAACACCGCCCCGTGGCCTCGACAGGATTCTGCGGAAGGTTCATGGCGGCCACCTGGATTGTGCGGAAGGTTCATGGTGGAATCGGGCCTGAGATCGCCATGGAGGCGGCGCACACTCACCGTGGATGTGGCGCAGACCCTCGCCTGCCGGAGCCGCAGACCCCGCAGACCCCGCAGACCACCCCCACTCGCCGGTCACGACCCTCCAGCCCAACACCGCCCCGCAACCAGCGCGCCGGTTCAGCCCACGCGCTGGGCAAGACCGTCCAGCCCGACACCGCCCCGTGGCCCCGCCGTTCTGCGGAAGGTTCATGGCGGAATCAAGCCTGAGATCGCCATGGCGGCGGCGCAGAATCACCGTGGATGCGGCGCAGACCCACCGCGTGGCCGCGAGCCCCCTCAGCGCATCGCGCGGGTCTGCGAGGGACGCTCGCCGAAGAGCCGGGCGTAGGCCGCGGCGAAGCGCGACGGGTGGGAGAAGCCCCAGCGGAAGGCGATGTCGCTGATCGCGGTGTCGCTGCCGAGGATGTCGGTCCGCGCGGCGTGCAGGCGCTCCTTCTGCACGTGGGCAAGAGGTGAGACGCCGAGCTGCTCGCGGAACGCCCGCTGCAGGGTGCGCACGCTCAGCCCGGCCGCCTCGGCGATCCCGGTCACGGTGAGCGGTTCGCCGAGGTGGTCGGCGATGTGATCGAGGGCGAGGCGGACCCGCTTCGTCGTCGCTGGGCCCGCGGGGTGAGCGTCCATCGTCTCGGGTTCGCCGGCACCGAGGTCGGGGTGGCCGAGGACGAGCTGGGTGAGCAGCATGTCCTCGAGGGACTTCGTCATCAGCGGAGACATATCGGCTCCGGCCCGTCCCTCGGAGACGAGTCCCTCGAGGGTGCCCAGCCACGCGCCGAACCCGGCGCCCAGCCGGAAGGTGTGGGTGCGGAATCGTGGCGCTGCGGGCGCTGCGCGCCCGAGCAGGGTCTCGGCATGGGCGCGCAGCACCGCGGCGTCGACGCGCAGATGGAGCTGATCGTAGTCGGGCCGCAGATTCATGCGCACCCGTGCGCCGGGGACGAGGATCGCCGCACTGGCAGCCGGCGTCACCGCGACCGATTCGGATCCGATGTCGACGCGCGCCCCACCGCGGCGGGCGATGAGGAAGCCGAGGTAGTCCTCGTGCTCGGGCACATCGACGTCGACCTCCGTGCCGAGGGAGAACTGGACGAAGCGCAGGCGCTCAAGATCGAGCTTCCAGACTTCGGGTTCGAACGCGCGCTGATCCACGCCCAGCAGCCGATGCGGGCTGAGCGAGCGACCGACGTCGCGCTCGAATTCGTCCACGCCTCCAGGCTTCGTCACCCCGGTCATGGTGCCAGATCCTACCTGCGATCCCTGATCAGACGGTGACGGCGACCGAAGAGTGACCCCGCGCAGCGGCGTCGGCCACCGGCGCGGAGGAGCCGCCGCTGCGATTCGTGTCGCGAATCGGCCAGAGGTGTCGCAGATCGTGTCGAAGCGGGCGCGCGGGCTTCCTATCGTGATGGCACGGTTCGATCCTCAGCGGTCGGCAGCGCAGCCGCGGCAGTTACGGCAGCGCAGCTGCGGCAGCCGCGCCGCAGCCGCTGCAGCCGCGGCAGCCACACCGCCCGTCGACGTTCCGGCGTCGCGTTCGCCGACCGGCCCGGCACGGATCGAACACCCTCTCAGTCACGAAGGAGTGCACATGAGTACCACCGCCCACACCGATTCCGCCGCCGAGACCACGTACGACGTCGCCGTCGTCGGATACGGCCCCTCGGGACTCGTCCTCGCCTCGGCGCTGGGCCGACGCGGCCACCGCGTCATCGTCGTCGAACGCTGGAAGACCCTCTACGGACTCCCGCGGCTCAACCACATCGACGGCGAGGTCGCCCGCATCATCCAGAACGTCGGTGACATCGACGTCGCGCTCAAGGGCGCCGAACCGGCCGACGAGTACGTCTGGCGCAACGGCGAGGACCACAAGCTGCTCACCGTCGACTGGTCGGGCGAGTCCTCGGGCTACGCGGCCCACTACACGATGTACCAGCCCGACATCGAGGACGCGATCGACGCCGACATCAAGACCCGCGACAACGTCGACGTCCTCCAGGGCTGGAAGGCCATCGACCTGAGCCAGGACGCCGACGGGGTCACCCTGCGGGTGCGCCAGTGGGACAGGCACGATCCCGAGCAGTGGGATCACGGCGAGGACGACCGGGTGATCCGGGCGAAGTACATCGTCGGCGCGACGGGGCCAACAGCTTCGTGCGCACGAGTCTCGGCATCGAGCGCGACGACCTCGAATCCGATGATGTGTGGCTCAACCTTGACACCGAGAAGCTGCGCGACCTGCCGGAACGCTACTCGACGAGCACGCAGTACTGCGACCCCATCCGCCCGAACATGTCGATGCCGATCGGCGCCACGCGCCAGCGCTTCGAAGTCGCCATCCTCCCCGGTGAGAGCCAGGAGGAGGCCGCGACCGAGGAGTACGCGTGGCGCTGGTTCCGGGAACGGCACAACCTGGGCCCTGAGGATGTGCGCATCCTCCGCCAGATCGTCTATATCTTCTCCGCCCGCACCGCGGTCCGGTGGCGCGACGGCCGCGCCTTCCTCATCGGCGACGCCGCCCACACCATGCCGCCCTACATGGGTCAGGGTGCGTGCTCGGGCATGCGCGACGGCCTCACCCTGGCATGGAAGCTCGACCTCGTCCTCCGCGGGCACGCCGACGACGCCTTCCTCGACACCTACGAGACCGAGCGCCGACCCCACGTCGCGGCGATCCAGGCCGGCAGCGTCGCCCTCGGCGACATCGCGAACACCCTCGACGTCGAGGTCGCCCGTGCCCGCGACGAGGCGTTCTTCGCCGGCGAGGAGCTCGACGCGCCTGCGTTCCCGATCCTCGAGGCCGGTTACCTCGCCGGCGGTGAGCAGCCGCACGCCGGGACGCTGACCCCGCAGGGTGAGATCGAGAAGGACGGCCGCACCGCGCTCTTCGACGACATCATCGGCAACCCGCTCAACCTCGTCACCGTGGGCGATCCCGCCTCGGTGCTCTCGGCGGAGCAGTTCGATCGCCTCGCCGAGGTGGGGGTCGCCGTGGTCTCCCTGACCCCGGGCACACCGTGGTCGGTGACCGATGTGGCCGGCACGTACCGTGACTTCTTCGCCTCCATCGACGCCGAGGCGTACATCGCGCGCCCCGACTTCGTCGTCTTCGGCACCGGGTCGATGGCCGAGGTGCCTGACCTCGTCGAGGACATGCTCGCCCAGCTGCGAACCGACGCGACCGCGTCCGCGAGTGCGGCGACAGAGGAGCGGGCCGACACCGAGGCGGTGGCGTGACGGACGACGAGCACCGAGGCGGTGGCGGCGTGACGGTCGACCACCGCCGAGGCGGTGGCGGCGTCGACGACCAGCGCAAGGAACTCGCCGCGCACTGGCGAGCGATGCCCGCGCAGCGCCTCCTCGACGGCGGCATGGTCCACGGCGACGTCCTCCGACTCGAGGCCGCGACCGATGCCCTCACGCCGTGGGATGATGCCGCCGAGCACCTCGGCGAGGCACAGCTCGCACGTGCCGAGGCTGCCGCGAGCGCAGGACATGACCGGACGGCGATCGAGGCGTATCGCGCGGCCGTCGCGGACTTCCTCTTCGCCCAGATGCCGCTGCCCGACGGGCCGCGGAAGACCGCCCTCTACCTCCGGGCGCGGGAGGCCCTGGCAGCGATCGCGGCGATCCCGGGGTCGGGACTCAGCCGCGTCGAGGTGCCCTTCGGCGCCGGGGCCCGCGATTCCGGCTCGGATGCGGCTCGGCCAGGCAGCACCGGCACCCTCGTCGGATGGCTGCTCTCACCCGCGAACCCGCGCGCGAGCGTCATCGTCTTCGGCGGGCAGAGCGGGTGGGGTGCGACGTACCTGCGGATGGCCGACGCGCTCGCGGCCCGCGGCATCGCCACCCTCATGGCGGAGGGGCCGGGACAGGGCGAGAGCAGGATCGTCTCGGGCATCAACCTCGACGTCGACGTCGCCGCCGCGTTCAGCGCGTTCGTCGATGCCCTCCTCGACCGGCCCGAGCTGGCCGGCAGACCGGTCGGGATCTGGGGCAACAGCCTCGGCGGGACCTTCGCCGCCCTCACCGCCGTCGCCGATCACCGGATCACCGCCACCGTCGTCAACGGCGGATTCGCCCGACCCCGCCTCCTGCCGTTCCACACCTTCCGCGCGCAGGCGGCGGCCATGCTCGGCACCGCCGACGAGGCCGCGCTCGAGGCGAACTTCGCCCGGCTCGCGTTCGACGTAGCGACCGACCGGGTGGCCGGGGGCATCCTCGTCGTCCACGGGGGCGCCGACCCGATCGTCGACCGTGACGATCAGACCCCGTTCCTCGCCGCCGCAGAGGACGCGACGCTGCTCGAATGGCCCGGCGGCGACCACACGATCTACAACGACAGCGAAGCCCGCACCGCCGCCGTCGCCGACTGGCTCGCCGACCGCCTCGGTGCCGGTGATGCCACCGCAGCCGCGGACCACCCATCCGCAGCGGCTGCCTCGTCCACCTCGCCGCCTCCCCACGACCCCTGACCACCCGGACCATCCCCACGGCCCTATGACCCCGACCACCCCAGAGGAGAACCCCATGTCCACGACTGCCGCCCCGACCCTTCCCGCCACCGGCTTCAGCCACGCGAGCGCCGCCCAGCGCGTGCACTTCGGCACCGGCGACGGGCGACAGCTCCTCGCCGAGGAGGTCGCGCGGATCAACGCGAACCGGATTCTGTTCGTCGGCACTGAGTCAGCGCAGGCCAGGGCGGCAGGCATCCTCGGCGATCTCACCCCTGCTGCGACGTTCGCCGAGGTGGTCCAGCACGTGCCAGTCGAGACGGCCGAGGCCGCGCGGGCCCTGGCGACCTCGAGCGGTGCCGACCTCGTCGTGTGCGTCGGCGGAGGATCGGCGACCGGGGTCGGCAAGGCGATCGCCCTGACCCATCGGGTGCCGGTCATCGCGATCCCGACGACGCTCGCGGGATCGGAGGCCACCGACATGTGGGGCCTGACCGAGGCGGGCGAGAAGGTCACGGGGGTCGATCCCGTGGTCCTGCCCGAAGCCGTCATCTACGACACCGATCTCATCGCCGAGGCGCCCAGGGACCTGCTCGTCGCCTCGGCGCTCAACGGCGTCGCGCACTGCGTCGACGCGCTGTGGGCACCGCGGGCCGACCCGATCAACGCGGCCACGGCGACGACCGGGCTGACCGCGTTCGCCCGGGGTCTCGAGCCCTTGGCCGCCCCGAGCTCTGAGGGGTCGGCCGAATCCGGGCCCGTGACATCAGCCGTCGCCCTCGACCTCGCCTTCGCCGCCTACGAGGCGGGAGTGGCGTTCTCCTCCGCCGGGTCGGGCCTGCACCACAAGATCTGCCACATCCTCGGCGGGTCGTTCGGGATGCCGCATGCCCAGACCCACGCCGTCATCCTGCCCTACGTCGTCGCCGTCAACGGCCCCTTCGACACGGCGGCGATGGACCGCATCGCCGACGCTCTCGGGGTCGAGGACGGACTCGTCGGGCTCGTCGACCTCAGGGACCGCCTCGGCGGACCGACGTCGCTGAGCGAACTCGGGTTCGCTGCCGAGGACATCGCCCGGGCCGCCGAACTCTGCACGGCCGCGGTGCCGCCGTCGAACCCGCGCACGGTCGCTCTCGACGCGATGACGGCCCTGCTCACGGCGGCGGTCGAGGGACGGGATCCCGCCGAGCTGCGGGCACAGCTGTCACCGGAAGCCGGCGACGCCGCGGCGCAGGCCGAGGTCGAGCGCGACGTCGTCGACCGGGTGGTCCGCTCGTTCGACGAAGCCCCCGATCCTCGGCTCAAGCGGGTGCTGCAGTCGCTGACGACGCACGTGCACGACTTCATCCGCGACGTCCGCCTCACGGAGGAGGAGTGGCAGGCGGCGATCGACTTCCTCACCCGCGCCGGGGACATCACGACCGATGTCCGGCAGGAGTTCGTCCTCCTCTCCGATGTCTTCGGCGCCTCGATGCAGACGATCGCGGTGAACAATCCGGCGGTCGGTGAGGCCACCGAGGCGACGGTGTTCGGTCCGTTCTTCGTCAACGATGCGCCGCTGATCGAACTCGGCGAGGACATGTCCGGCGGCGCCCACGGTGAGGCGTGCTGGGTCGAGGGACGCGTCACCGATGTCGACGGCAACCCCCTGGCCGGGGCCCGGATCGAGGTGTGGGAGGCCGACGACGACGGATTCTACGACGTCCAGTACGACGACGGCCGGGTGGCTGGGCGTGCGCACCTCTTCACCGACGACGATGGGAACTACCGGTTCTGGGCGGTCAAGCCGACGCCGTACCCGATTCCCAGCGACGGGCCGGTCGGCGCCATGCTCGACGCCGTCGGGCGCTCGCCCTACCGTGCCGCGCACCTGCACTTCATGGTCACCCACGATGATGCGCGCACCCTGGTCACCCACATCTTCGTCACCGGGGATGAGCTGCTCGGCTCCGACTCGGTGTTCGGGGTCAAGGACTCGCTCGTCAAGGACTTCAACGCGCACTCCGGTGACGAACCGACGCCCGACGGCCGTGACCTCGACGGTCAGCCCTGGCACGACGTGCGCTTCGACATCGTCCTCGCCCCACCGAAGGATGGAACGCCAGCTGTGTGAGGCTGATTGAGGGCGGGGGCCGTGGCCGCCCCTGGAATTGAGCCATTGTGCGGAAGGTTCATGGCGGCCGCTTGGGTTGCCCCTGCCATTGTGCGGAAGGTTCATGGCGGCCCCTTGGGCTGCCCCTGCCAGTCTGCGGAAGGTTCATGGTGGATTCGGCGCTGAGATCGCCATGGGGGCGGCGCAGAATCGCTGTGGACCTTCCGCACTTCGCGATGATGCGGGGCCGGGGTGTGAAAAGTGCGTTAGGACCTGTTAAGACGGCGTAAAGATCGGGCCTCGCAGCCGGCGGCGGCATGTGAGATGGGTGAGTACCGCAGCTGGAGCGTGCTGAGAACGCGGCAGCTGCTCGACCGGACTCACGAAAGTTAGACATGGACGCCCCTTACGCCGACTTCCTCTTCCTCCTGCTCATATTCGCCGGGGTCGCCGGACTCGCCGCCTTCGCGAAGGTCGTCGAGTCGGTGACCGCGCAGGGCACCCCCGCCGTCGTCACCGCTGATGCCGCGGCCCGTCCCGCCGAGGCGACCGCCAGCGACCGCGCGGCCCGTCCCGCCGAGGCG
>NZ_JBNFOM010000037.1:0-21664 GCF_057364785.1 Brevibacterium sp. LAARM2_SD2
CCGTCATGGACGCCGCGGTCGCCGCCGCCGCGACGATCGCCGTCCCCGGTGACACCGTCCTGCTCGCCCCCGCCGCGGCGAGCATGGACCAGTTCCTCAACTACAGCACCCGAGGCGAGCTCTTCGCCCACGCCGTCGAGCAGCTGCCGGGACGCTGACATGGGACGGCAGAGCACGACGCGACGCCGGCCGAGCGCGGCTTCGGCTCCGGTCGACGCCCCGACCAGGACCGACCCGACGTCCGCGCCGACGACCTCCGCGGGCGGGACGGCGCCGAGCGGGACACCGCGTGCGAAATCGCCTGCCGCGAAGACACCTGCCGCGAAGAAGCCCACAGCCAAGAAGCCCGCCGCGAAGAAGTCTGCCGCGAAGAAGCCCCGAGCGGCGATGCCCTGGGCGAAGAAGTCGAGCGCGAAGAAGTCCAGCGCGAAGACGACCACCGGCGGGCAGGCACACGTGACGGGCGCACCCGTCTCCGGGACCGCCTCGGCGGCGGAGACGACATGGCGACGCGGGATCCCCGGCAAGCAGCTGCTGCGGGCCGTCGTCGCCGAATACCGGACGATCTCCGCGAACCCGCTCGCGACGTACTACCTCATCCTCATCTCCGTCGTGGCGCTGACCGGCCTCGGCCTCGTCATGGTGCTCTCGGCCTCCTCGATCACGTCGTACGACGGGGGAGAGGGCTCCTCGTTCGAGTACTTCAACAAGCAGGCGGGCTTCGCGGCCGTCGGCTTCGCCCTTCTCATCGCCGCGTCCTTCGTGCCGCTGAGCCTGTGGAAGAAGCTCGCGTGGCCGGCGATCGGGCTCGGGGTGCTCATGCAGGCCGCCGTGTTCATCCCGGGCTTCGGCAAGGAGACGAAGGGCAACGCGAACTGGATCCAGATCGGCTCCTTCCAGCTCCAGCCCTCCGAGTTCCTCAAGATCGCCCTGGCCGTGTGGCTCGGCTGCGTGCTCGCGAACAAGTTCGGGAAGATGACGACGTTCACGCACGCGATGATCCCCGTCGTGCCCGGCATCGCCGTGGCCATCGGCCTCGTCGTCGCCGGCAACGACCTCGGCACCGCGCTCGTCCTCATGGCCATCGCCCTGGCCTGCCTCTTCATCGGCGGCTTCCCGATGAAATACTTCCTCCTCCTCATCGGCGGCCTCGGGGCGGTCACCGCGTTCTACGTGCTCAGCTCCGAGAACCGGCTCAATCGCCTCGCCCTTGCGATCACCGGGCACGCCGACCAGGCGGCGATCGACACGACGGGTCAGGCATGGCAGTCCAACCACGGGCTCTTCTCCCTCGCCTCCGGCGGCTGGTTCGGCGTCGGCCTCGGGGCGAGCCGGGAGAAGTGGTCGTGGCTGCCCGAAGCGCACAACGACTTCATCTTCGCCATCATCGGCGAGGAGCTCGGCCTCGTCGGCACGATTCTCGTCCTCCTCGTCTTCACCGTCCTCGCCTTCGGCCTCATCCGCGTCATGCTGCGCGCTGAGAGCCTGTTCGCGAAGATCACCACGGCAGGCCTCTTCGCATGGCTCATCGGCCAGGCGGCCATCAACGTCGGCGTCGTCGCCGGACTCCTGCCCGTCATCGGGCTGCCCCTGCCGTTCGTGTCCTACGGCGGATCCTCGATCATCGCCTCCCTGCTCGCCGTCGGAGTCATCCTCTCCTTCGCGCGCACGGAGAAGGGTGCCGCCGAGGCGATCCGCGCCCACAAGGACCGCGTGCGGTCCTCATTCGCCGTCCTGGCCAGGAGAGCTCCCGGCCGGAAGAAGAAGGAGTGAGATGACGACGAGCATCCTGCTGGCCGGTGGCGGCACCACCGGCCACATCTCGCCGATGCTGGCCATCGGCGAGGAACTGCGGCAGCGCCTCGACGGCGCCGACGTGTTCGCCCTCGGCACCGCCGACGGACTCGAGACCTCGATCGTGCCCGCCGCCGGGTTCGAGCTGCTGACGATCGACAAGGTGCCGATGCCGCGGCGGCTCACCCCCGGTCTCCTGCGCTTCCCGAAGTCGTTCGCCGACAACATCGCCGCCGTGCGCCGGATCATCGCCGAGCGCGGTGTCGACGCCGTCGTCGGCGTCGGCGGCTACGTGTGCCCGCCGGCCTACCTCGCCGCGAAGCAGGCGAAGGTGCCCATCATCATCCACGAGGCGAACGCGAAGCCGGGAATGGCGAACCGCCTCGGCGCGATGCTGACGAAGCCCGGACGGGTCGGGGTGACGTTCCCCGACACGACGCTGAGGAACTCGGCACTCGTCGGGATGCCGATGCCCGCGCAGATCTCCACCCTCGATCGCAGCGACCCCGGCGTCCGCGCCGCCGCCCGGTCGGCGCTCGGCCTGCGGCCCGACCTGCCCGTCCTCGTCGTCACCGGCGGCTCCTCGGGGGCCCAGCGGATCAACGAGGCATTCGAGGAGGCGGCCGCGGCATGCCAGGCCGCCGGCATCCAGGTCCTCCACATCACCGGCGCCGGCAAGGGCGAGGCCCTGCGGCAGGCCACGGCCGAGCTGCCCGACTACCACGTCGTCGACTACGTCGACGGCATGGAGAAGGTCTACGCGGCCGCCGACCTCCTCGTCGCCCGGTCCGGGGCCGCCACGGTCGCCGAGACGACCGTCGTCGGGGTCCCGGCGATCTACGTCCCGCTGCCGATCGGCAACGGCGAACAGCGGCTCAACGCCGCCTCGAGCGCGGCCGCCGGCGGTTCGCAGATCGTCGACAACGCCGACTTCACGGCGGCGACGGTCACCGACGTCGTCCTTCCGCTCATCGCCGATGAGGCGCGCCTTACGCAGATGAGCCGCGCCGCCAGAGGCCTCCATTACCCCACCGACGCCGCGGCCACGATGGCCGACATCACGACCGCCGCCCTGAGAGGATGACCATGAGCCAGACCGAGATCGTCCCCGTCACCGAACTGGGAGCCGTCCACTTCATCGGCATCGGCGGGTCGGGCATGTCCGGGATCGCCCGGATCATGGCGATGAACGGCGTCGCGGTCTCCGGCTCCGACGCCAAGGAGTCCGCCGTCGTCGACATCCTCCGCGCCCTCGGCGCCCGCGTCGACATCGGCCACGATGCCGACCATCTCGGCGATGCCGACACCCTCGTCGTGTCCTCGGCGATCCGGGCCGACAACCCCGAACTCGTCGCCGCCCGCCAGCGGGGCCTGCGGATCCTCCACCGCTCCGGGGCACTGGCCTCCCTCATGGCCGGGCGGACCGCCGTGGCCGTGGCCGGCACCCACGGGAAGACGACGACGACGTCGATGACGACCGTTGCGCTCCAGGCCTGCGGGCTCGACCCCTCGTTCGTCATCGGCGGGGTGCTCTCGACGACGGGCACGAACGCCCACCTCGGCACCGGTGACGTCTTCGTCGCCGAGGCGGACGAATCGGACGGCTCGTTCCTCCTCTACGAACCGGCGATCGGGATCCTCACCAACGTCGAAGCCGACCACCTCGACCACTACGGCACCGCGGAGAACGTCCGGCAGGCCTTCGTCGACTTCACCGCCGGCATCGGCGCCCGCGGCGGCACCGTCATCGCCTGCGCCGACGACCCCGGCTCCCGGGACGTCGCCGAGGAGGCCCGCCGGCAGGGCACCGCCGTCGTCCTCTACGGCACCGCGGACGACGCCGACATCCGCATCGTCGACCTCGTCTCGGGCCTCGGCTCGGAGTTCGGGCTCGTCATCGCCGGTCGGGGGACTCCGCTGCCGATCACCCTGCGCCAGCCCGGCGCCCACAACGCCCGCAACGCGACCGCCGCGGTCGCCGTCGCCCACGCGCTCGGCGCCGACGTCGAGAAGGCCGCCGCCGGACTCGCCGGCTACGGCGGCACCCGCCGCCGCTTCGAGGAGCGGGGGATCGCGGCCGGCGTCCGGGTCATCGACGACTACGCCCACCACCCGACCGAGCTGCGCGCGGTGCTCACCGCCGCCCGCGGGGTCGTCACCGACGAGGGACGCGTGTGGGCGGTGTTTCAGCCCCATCTCTACTCGCGCACCGCGGAGTTCAAGGCCGAGTTCGGGGAGGCCCTCGGACTCGCCGACGAGGTCGTCGTCCTCGACGTCTTCCCGGCCCGGGAGGACCCGGTGCCCGGGGTGACCGGCAACCTCATCGCCGAACGCGTCCCCCACTCGCATGTCACGTTCCTCGAATCCTTCGCCGACGCCGTGCCCTTCGTCGCCGAGCGGGTGCGCCCCGGCGACCTCGTGCTCACCGTCGCGCCGGCGATGTGACGATCCTCGGCCCCGAGATCCTCGCCGCCCTGGAGAAGTGAGACCCGTGCCGCTCGCACCCCCACGAGTCGGCGACGACTCGACGGCCGACCTCACCGGGATCATCCGCGCCCGCCGCCGGAAGGTGTGGGCCAAACGGCTGACCGCGATCGGCATCGTCGTCGCGGTGCTCGCGCTGGCGGCCGTGGCCTGGTTCTCGCCCGTCCTCGCGTTGTCGACCGTTGAGGTCGAGGACACCGAGCTCGTCACCGGTGCGCAGGTTTCGGACTTCGTCCTGACCGAACACGGCGGCACGCCGCTGCCGCAGCTGCGCCCGGGCACGATCGAGACCGAGGTCGAGACGCAGTTCCCCCGCGCCGAGGACGCCTCCGTCCACTACGCGGGACCGCGGAGCCTGCGGATCACGATCACCGACCGGACCCCGGTCGTCGCGATCTCCTCGGCCGGCGGCTTCGTCCTCTACGACGCCGAGGCGGTCGACCTCGGGTCCGTCGACACGGCCCCTGAGGGTCTCACCGTCCTCGAAGCCGATGCCCCCGACGAGGAGACCGTGAGCGCGGTCATTCGCTTCATGTCGACCCTCGGCGCTGACCTGCGCGGTAGCCTGACGACGGTGCGGGCCGACAGGGAGCAGGGGCTGTCCGGGACGATCGACACCGGAGACACCGAGGCCTCCGTCGTCTTCGGCGACAGCGAGGACGCGAGCCTGAAGATGCGCACCGCGCTCCAGCTCGCCGCCGAGGGCCGCACCGAGATCGACGTCTCCGTGCCCTCGGTGCCCGTCACCGACTGACCCGATTGGCTCCGACACACCGGGGAGGAAACTGGCCGAACTCCGACACTCCGGGGAGAATGGTTGCAGTGTCATCGCCTTGGGCCACTAGCCTGAAGGATGAGAGACGTCGAACAATGCACGCTTGAGACCGCGTGGACGATGCGCGTGAGAAGAGGAACCGACTTGGCTGAATTCCCACAATCCGGAGCGGATATCAAAGTCGCCGGCACAGGCGGCGGCGGTGTCAACGCTGTCCAGAGGATGATCGACGTCGGCCTGCGGGGCGTGGAATTCATCGCGATCAACACCGATGCGCAGGCCCTCGTCCTCTCCGATGCCGACGTCAAGCTCGAGATCGGCCGCGACCAGACCCGCGGGCTCGGCGCCGGCGCGGACCCGGAGATCGGCCGCAAGGCCGCCGAATCGAGTGAGGACGCGATCCGCGACGCCCTCGAGGGCGCGGACATGGTCTTCGTCACCGCCGGTGAGGGCGGCGGCACCGGAACCGGTGCGGCACCCGTCGTCGCCCGGGTCGCCCGCTCGCTCGGCGCCCTGACGATCGGCGTCGTCACCCGCCCCTTCACGTTCGAGGGCCGCCGCCGCTCGGCACAGGCCGAAGCCGGCATCGCCGCGCTGCGCGAAGAGGTCGACACCCTCATCGTCATCCCCAACGACCGCCTGCTCTCGATCTCCGACCGCAGCGTCTCCGTCGTCGAGGCCTTCCGCTCCGCCGACGAGGTCCTGCGCTCCGGTGTCCAGGGCATCACGGACCTCATCTCCGTGCCGGGACTCATCAACCTCGACTTCGCCGACGTCAAGTCCGTCATGCAGGACGCGGGCACCGCGCTCATGGGCATCGGCGCCGCGACCGGCGACGACCGCGCCGTGCAGGCCGCGGAGTCCGCGATCGCCTCGCCGCTGCTCGAAGCGAGCATCGACGGCGCCCACGGTGTGCTCTTCTGCATCCAGGGCGGCGCCGACCTCGGCCTCTTCGAGGTCAACGAGGCTGCGCGCCTCGTCCAGGAGGCCGCCCATCCCGAGGCGAACATCATCTTCGGCGCCGTCATCGACGACAACATCGGCGACGAGTGCCGTGTCACCGTCATCGCCGCCGGCTTCGACAACACCGTGCCCGGCCAGGACGGCAACGTCGTCGAGGCCGTGCCCGCCGGGGTCGGTGCCGTCTCCGGCGGTGCCGCGTCGTCCTCGCCGGTCATCGAATCGGAATCCGAGAGCGTCGAGGTCACCGAGCCCGAGCCCGCCGCCGCTCCCGAGCCGCGTCGTGAGGAGCACCAGATCCCCACGTCGCTGCCGAACGAGCGGAGCACCTCGAGCCTCGACAACGACCTCGACATCCCCGACTTCCTCAAGTAAGCCATGCTGCACTCGAGGTTCGTCGTGCCCGGTCGGCAGACGGCTCACGTCGCCTTCACCGACCGGCACGGCGGATATTCGAGCGGGGACTTCTCCTCCTTCAACCTCGCCCGGCACGTCGGTGACGGCGAGGAGCTCGTCGCCGCCAACCGGTCGGCGCTCGCCCAGGTGCTCGGCCTCAGCGCCGAGCGCCTGAGCTTCGTCTCCCAGGTCCACGGCACCGCCGTCCACGAGGTCGCCGAACTCGCCGACGCCCGCGCCGGCGCCGAGGCGGACGCCCAGGTCACCGCCCAGCCGGGAATCGGGCTCGTCATCATGGTCGCCGACTGCACACCTGTGCTCCTCGCCGACACCGACGCAGGGGTCATCGGTGCCGTCCACGCCGGGCGCCCCGGCATGGCCGCCGGCGTCGTCCCGGAGACGCTCGCGCGGATGCGCGCCCTCGGGGCCGAGACCATCCATGCGATCATCGGGCCCTCGGTCTGCCCGCGCTGTTACGAGGTCCCCGCCGAGCTGCGCGACGCGGTGGCCGCCGTCGAACCCGTGGCCGCCTCGGTGTCGGTGTCGGGGACTCCCGCCCTCGACGTCGCCGGCGCGGTCGCCGAGCAGCTGCGCCGGGAGGGAGCGGTCATCGACCACTTCTCCCGGACGTGCACGAAGGAATCCGAGGACCTCTACTCCTACCGCCGCCAGCAGCGCACCGGTCGGTTCGCGGGAGTCATCTGGCTCCAGTGAGCCGGAAGTCGGGGAGATTTCCCGGCGACACACCGGCGGGGCACCGGGACGCGTGCCCTCCGGTGCGATAGTTTTGCCGCAGATGTGGAACCGCTGAAGGCCGAGGAGCGTTGAGAATGTCAGCAATCAAGAAAACACTCGAGTACCTGGGATTCGTCGAAGAGGACGACGAGACCGTCGAGCGCCAGACCCGGGACGACCGTCGTGAGGAGCGCCGCGGACGCGAGGTCATCGAGACCTTCGAACAGCCCGAGCAGGAGCCCGTCGCCCGGGAGGAGCGGCCGCCGGCACAGGTGACCCCCATTCACCCGACTCCGATTCGTCCAGTCGACACTCCGGCGCCAGGGAGCTCCATGAATCGCATCAAGACCATCCATCCCCGCAGCTACAACGACGCCATGGTCATCGGCGCCGCGTTCCGCGACGGCACGCCCGTGATCATGAACCTCTCCGAGATGGACGAGAACAACTCGAAGCGCCTCGTCGACTTCTCCGCGGGTCTGATCTTCGGACTCCACGGATCGATCGAGCGCGTGACGAACAAGGTGTTCCTCCTCACGCCGGAGAACATCGAAGTCAGCGGTGAGAGCGAAGCCGACGGAGACTCGCAGGCGAGCTTCTTCAACCAGAGCTGACGGATCCGGTCTGAGCGGTTCCTCAGCTGGAGCGTATAGGCTGGGGCCTGCAGTCAGATCAGCAACGACGAAAGACGCGAGGATCCCACGTGGCCATCATCTTCTACATCCTCGGCACGGCGCTCAGCCTCTATGTGTACGTGCTCCTGGCTCGGGTCGTGCTCGACCTCGTCCAGGTGTTCTCCCGCGAGTGGAGGCCCAAGGGCTTCTTCCTCGTGCTCGCCGAGATCGTCTACACGCTCACCGATCCGCCGCTCAAGCTCCTGCGGAAGGTCATTCCGCCGCTGCGCCTGGGCCAGATCTCGCTCGATCTCGGTTTCATCGTCCTCCTCATCGGCATCCAGATCCTCGCCTCGGTCCTCTTCAGCCTCTCGCAGAGCTCCGTCTGAGACTCCCGGGGCCGGCCGTCACGGTCAGCCGCTCCGTCGGTCAGCGACGTGATCTGCGAGGACGCCTCGCGGAATTTCCGCTTCGACCCGGCGTGGCGGAGCATTTCTGCACGACAAATGCTCTGGTGTTACGCTATTGTGACGTTGAAGCCGTCCCGTGCGGACGGCAGTGAAATGAATGCAGATCGACCAAAGGTGACCTCATGGCGCTCACGCCTGAAGACGTAGTAAACAAGCGGTTCCAGCATGTGAAGTTCCGCGACGGATACGACCAGGATGAGGTCGATGACTTCCTCGACGAGGTCGTCGTCGAACTTCGACGCCTCTACCAGGAGAACGACGAACTGCGTCAGAAGCTCTCCGCTGCCGAACAGCGGGTCAAGGAGCTCGAATCCGGTGGCGCCGCGAAGGCCGCCCCCGCCCAGGACATCGACGCCACCCAGGCGATGCCCGCCGCCGTGCCGGCGCCGGACACCTCGAAGGACGCTCCTGCACCGAAGGCCGAGCAGGCCCCCGCTGCCCCGTCCGCCCCTGCCGCCGAGGAGCCCAAGGCTCCCGTCGTCAAGGAAGCGGCTCCCGCTCCGAAGCAGAACGACTCGGCTCCCGCCGTCTCGGCTGCCGTTCCCGCTGCCGGAGCCGGCGCTGCCGCGGCTTCGGCCGGCGAGAACGACTCGCACGGACTCATCGCGCTGGCCCAGCGCGTCCACGACGAGCACGTCGCCGAAGGCGAGCGCAAGCGCGCCGAGCTCATCAAGGGTGCCGAGAAGGAAGCTCAGGACATCGTCGGCAAGGCCGAGGCCAAGCGCGACGAGACCCTGTCGAGCCTCGAGACGCAGAAGTCGCAGCTCGAGCGCTCGATCGACCAGCTCTCGAACTTCGAGCGCCAGTACCGCACGCGCCTGAAGAGCTACCTCAACGATCAGCTCCGCGACCTCGAGAACTCGACGAGCCTCGCCCCCGAGACCCTCGACGGCAACTCGTTCGGATCCTCGAGCAACAAGCTCTGATCTGACGCGCCGCGTCCCACGGGGCCGGAGGACTCATTCGAGTCCTCCGGCCCCGTCGTCGTCGGCGGCCCGGAGGCCGTCGCCGACGCCCCCGGTCACGCGCCCGGTCACGCTACTTGCCGAGGGCACGGCCACGTGCGGTTGACGCCCTGATCGTGCGCCGTTCTTGCGCGTGGAATGGGAATCGCCGCAGTCGCGGTCGGCTAGAATGATCCGAATGAATGAAGACCCGGTACGGCGTCGACCGAAGCTGCTCTGGACACTGTTCGGCATCGCCGCAGCGATCCTCGCGTTCGACCAGCTGACGAAGCAGCTCGCGATCGCCTTCCTCGAAGGCCGGCCTCGATCCCCGTCATCGGGGACCTCGCCGGATTCGCCTTCTACCGCAACCCCGGGGCCGCCCTCGGCCTCGGCGCGAACATGACGTGGGTCTTCCCGCTCATCGCCGTCGCCGTCTTCATCGCCATCCTCGTCCTCTCCCGCAAGCTCGGCTCGCGGGGGTGGGCGATCGGACTCGGCCTGCTGCTCGGCGGCCTCTTCGGCAACCTCGTCGATCGGCTCTTCCGGCAGCCGGGGTTCCCCAACGGTGCCGTCGTCGACTTCATCGACCTCTCGCTCTTCATCTGCAACTTCGCCGACGTCGCGATCTCCGCCGCCGCGGTGACGCTCATCATCGCCAGCCTGCGCGGCATCGAACTCGACGGTTCGCACCGAGTGGCCGCCACCGCGGAGAAGGAGGATTCCCATGACTGAACGCTCGATCCTCGTTCCCGAGGGGCTCGAGGGCCAGCGCGTCGATGCGGCGCTGTCGAAGCTGCTCGGCCTCTCCCGCACCGCCGCCGCGGACATCTGCGCCGACGGGGGAGTCCAGCTCGACGGCCGCGTCGTCGGCAAATCCGATCGTGTCGTCGCCGGTGCCCGCATCGACGTCATGCTGCCCGAACCCAAACGTCCGCTCGAGGTCGTCGCCGACCCCGTGCCCGGCATGCGCATCGTCTACGACGACGATTCGTTCGTCGTCGTCGACAAGCCCGTCGGGGTCGCCGCGCACCCGGCCATCGGCTGGACCGGACCGACCGTCGTCGGCGGTCTCGCCGCGGCCGGCTACCGGATCGCGACCTCGGGGGCGCCCGAGCGGCAGGGCATCGTCCAGCGTCTCGACGTCGGCACCTCGGGGCTCATGGTCGTCGCGAAGAGCGAATACGCCTACAGCGTGCTCAAGCGGGCGTTCAAGGAGCGCACGGTCGAGAAGACCTACCACGCCCTCGTCCAGGGCCTGCCCGACCCCGTCGTCGGCACGATCGACGCCCCCATCGCCCGCCACCCCCGCCACGACGGCCTCTACGCCGTCCACAGCGAGGGCAAGCACGCGATCACCCACTACGAGGTCATCGAAGCGCACCGCCGCGCCGCCCTCCTCGAGATCCACCTCGAGACCGGCCGCACCCACCAGATCCGCGTGCACTTCTCTGCCCTGGGACGCCCGTGCGCCGGGGACCTGCCCTATGGCGCGGACCCCGTCCTCGCGAAGGAGCTGGGGCTGACCCGACAGTGGCTGCACGCGCTGCGACTCGGTTTCCACCACCCGGAGACGGGGGAGTGGGTCGAGTTCGAAAGCGAGTATCCCGACGACCTCCAGCAGGCCCTCGACCGGATCCGGGAGGGCTGAGCCCATGGTCTAAGCTGAGTGGGCATCGCAGGTCATTGGCAAGGGATCCGCAAGGGAAGGCAGAGCGTGCCGAACGACGATTTCGTCCATCTTCACGTCCACACCGAATACTCCATGCTCGACGGGGCGGCCCGCCTCGGCGACCTCATGGCCGCGACGAAGGCGTCGGGCATGTCGGCGATCGCGACGACCGACCACGGGTACCTCTTCGGTGCCTTCGACTTCTGGTCGCAGGCGACGAAGGCCGACATCAAGCCGATCATCGGCGTCGAGGCCTACGTCACCCCCGGCACCGCCCGCGACGACAAGACCCGCGTGAAGTGGCGGACCGAGGAGTCGCAGAAGAGCGATGACCTCTCCGGCGGCGGCCTCTACACGCACATGACCCTGCTGTCGAAGAACAACACGGGCATGCGCAACCTCTTCAAGGCCTCCTCGGTGGCCTCTCTCGATTCGGTGACGGCGAAGTGGCCGCGCCTCGACCAGGACCTCCTCGAGACCTACTCCGAGGGACTCATCGCCACGACCGGCTGCCCGTCCGGGGAGATCCAGACCCGGCTGCGACTGGGCCAGTACGAGGAGGCGAAGGCCGCGGCCGGGAAGTATCGGGAGATCTTCGGGGCCGAGAACTACTTCTGCGAGCTCATGGACCACGGTCTCTCGATCGAGAGGCGGGTGACGCAGGACCTGCTGCGGCTGGCCAAGGAGATGGACATCCCGCTCGTCGCCACGAACGACCTCCACTACACCCACGAATCCGATGCGAAGGCCCATGAGGCCCTGCTCGCGATCCAGTCGGGGTCGAAGCTCATCGAGCCGACCTACGATCAGGGCGGCTCGCGCTTCGCCTTCTCCGGATCCGGCTACTACCTCAAGACGCCGGCGGAGATGCGGGAGCTCTTCAAGGAGATGCCCGAGGCGTGCGACAACACGCTCGCGATCGCGGAGATGTGCGAGGTCTCCTTCGACACCTCGGCGAACTACATGCCGAAGTTCCCCACCCGGCCGGGAGGACGAGACGTCGTGGCTGGTCAAAGAGGTGCAGAAGGGGCTCGAGTACCGGTACCCGAACGGGATCCCCGACGACGTCCGCAAGCAGGCGGACTACGAGCTCGACATCATCATCTCGATGGGCTTCCCCGGCTACTTCCTCGTCGTCGCCGACTTCATCAACTGGTCGAAGGACAACGGCATCCGCGTCGGACCCGGCCGCGGCTCCGGCGCCGGGTCGATGGTCGCGTACGCGATGCGCATCACCGACCTCGACCCGCTTCAGCACGGCCTCTACTTCGAGCGCTTCCTCAACCCCGACCGCGTCTCGATGCCCGACTTCGACGTCGACTTCGATGATCGCCGCCGCGGCGAGGTCATCGAATACGTCACCCGCAAATACGGTGACGAGCGCGTGGCGATGATCGTCACCTACGGCACGATCAAGACGAAGCAGGCGCTCAAGGACTCCGCCCGCGTGCTCGGCAAGCCGTTCTCCCTCGGCGAGCGGCTGACGAAGGCGCTGCCGCCGGCGGAGATGGCCAAGGACATCCCGCTCGCCGACATCGAGAACCCGGACGCGAAGCGGTTCAAGGAGGCCGGAGAGTTCCGGGCGCTCGTCGACTCCGAAGCCGACGCTCGCGAGACCTTCGAAACCGCGAAGGGCCTCGAGGGCCTGAAGCGGCAGTGGGGCGTCCATGCCGCCGGCGTCATCATGTCCTCGGACCCGATCATCGACGTCATCCCGATCATGCGCCGGTTCCAGGACGGGCAGGTCATCACCCAGTTCGACTATCCGACGTCCGAGGGCCTCGGGCTCATCAAGATGGACTTCCTCGGGCTGCGCAACCTGACGATCATCTCCGACGCGGTCGAGAACATCCGGGCCAACCGGGACTTCGAACTCGACCTCGAACACCTCGAACTCGACGACCGCGGCGCGTACGAGCTGCTCACCCGCGGTGACACCCTCGGCGTGTTCCAGCTCGACGGCGGCGGCCTGCGCGCCCTCCTGCGGATGATGAAGCCGGACAACTTCGAGGACATCTCGGCGACCCTGGCCCTCTACCGTCCCGGCCCGATGGGCGCGGACTCGCACACGAACTACGCGCTGCGCAAGAACGGCCTCCAGGAGGTCACGCCGATCCACCCGGAGCTCGCCGAGCCGCTCAGGGAGATCCTCGACACGACCTTCGGTCTCATCATCTACCAGGAGCAGGTGATGGCGATCGCGCAGAAGGTCGCCGGGTACTCGCTCGGTCAGGCCGACATCCTCCGTCGCGCGATGGGCAAGAAGAAGAAGTCCGAGCTCGACAAGCAGCAGGTCGGCTTCTTCGGCGGCATGAAGGAGCGCGGCTACTCCGAGGCCGCAGCGCAGGCGCTGTGGGACATCCTCCTGCCGTTCTCCGACTACGCCTTCAACAAGGCGCACTCGGCCGCGTACGGCGTCGTCTCCTACTGGACGGCCTACCTCAAGGCCCACTACACGGCCGAGTACATGGCCGCCCTGCTCACCTCGGTGGGCGACAACAAGGACAAGCTCGCGATCTACCTCAACGAGTGCCGCCGGCTCGGCATCACCGTGCTGCCGCCCGACGTCAACGACTCCGCGCTCCACTTCACCCCGGTCGGGGAGGACATCCGCTTCGGCATGGGTGCGGTGCGCAACGTCGGGGCCAACGTCGTCGACGGGATCGTCGCGGCCCGCGAGGAGAAGGGCGCGTACACCTCGTTCACGGACTTCCTCGACAAGGTGCCGAGCCACGTGTGCAACAAGCGCACGATCGAATCGCTCATCAAGGCCGGCGGCTTCGACTCCCTCGGACACACCCGCCGCTCCCTCGTCGAGATCCATGAGGAGGCCGTCGACTCCGTCATCGGCGTCAAGCGCAAGGAGGCGATCGGCGAGTTCGATCTCTTCGCCGGCCTCGACGGCGGCGACGACGGTCCGAGCTTCTCCGTGGCGATCCCCGATCGCCCCGAATGGGAGAAGAAGGAGAAGCTCGCGTTCGAACGCGACATGATCGGCCTCTACGTCTCCGACCATCCCCTCAACGGTCTCGAAGGGGTGCTCGCCGCGGAGTCGGATGCCTCGATCGCCGAGGTGGTCGACCCCGAATCGCATCGCCCCGACGGTTCGCAGATCAAGGTCTGCGGGATGATCACGCAGGTCACCCGCAAGGTGTCGAAGAACTCGGGCAAGCCGTACGCGATCGTCACGCTCGAGGACCTCGACGCCGAGGTCGAGGTCATGTTCTTCGGCGACACGTACGAACCCGTGGCGAGCCTGCTCGCAACCGACCTCGTCATCTCCCTGACCGGGCGGATCCGCCAGTCCGATGACCGGCCGACCTCGCTCATGGCGATGTCGATGACGATTCCCGACATCACCGACCCGGGGGATCGTCCGCTCAACCTCATCATGCCGATGGAGAAGGCCACCGAGGAGATGGCGGAGAAGCTGCGTCGCATCCTCGAGGCGAACAAGGGCCAGACCGACGTCCATCTCGTGCTCACCCAGCCGGGCAAGCACACCGTGATGCGGCTCGACCGGTCGATCCGCGTCGACCCCAACCCGAGCCTCTACGGTGATCTCAAGGCCCTGCTGGGGTCGCGCTGCCTGAGCGCCTGAGGCGGGTCCGGGGGGACACGTGCGCCGGGACTAGAATGGTCTGGTGAACATTCTCGACTTCCGCGATGAGACCCTGAGCAGACGATTCCTCCGGCAGCGGCTGCCGCGGGCGGCAGCCACGCATGCCGACGTCGAACGCCGGGTCTCCGACCTCCTCGGCGAGGTGGCCCGCGGAGGATCGTCGACGGTGAAGGACCTCACGGAGCGCTTCGACGGGGTCCGTCCCGATACTCTGCGCGTGCCCGCCGCCGAGCTCGCCCGGGCCGCCGCCGAGCTCGATCCGCAGGTGCGGGCCGCGCTCGTCGAGACGATCGCCCGCACCCGCAAGGTCGCCGAGGATCAGCGTCCCGCCGACGTCGTCACGGAACTCGCCCCCGGCGCCGTCGTGACGACCCGGAGCCTGCCGATCGAGCGCGTCGGGCTCTACGTGCCCGGCGGACTCGCCGTCTACCCGTCGACGGTGATCATGAACGTCGTGCCCGCGCAGGTCGCGGGTGCCCAGTCGCTGGCGATCGCGAGCCCCCCGCAGGAGTCGCTGCCCCATCCGGTCGTCCTCGCCACCGCGCACATCCTCGGCGTCGACGAGGTGTGGGCGATGGGCGGCGCCCAGGCCATCGGAGCCCTGGCGTACGGCTTCGACGACGCCGAGGTGTGCGAGCCGGTCGACCTCATCACCGGACCCGGCAACGCCTATGTCGCCGCCGCGAAGTCCCTTGTGCGCTCGCACGTCGGCATCGACGCGGTCGCCGGTCCCACGGAGATCATCATCCTCGCCGATGCCACGGCGAACCCGGCGTTCGTCGCCGCCGACCTCATCAGCCAGGCCGAACACGACGAACTCGCCGCCTCGGTGCTCGTCACGGACTCACCCGAGCTGCTCGAGGCCGTGGCCGCCGAACTCGACCGTCAGGTGCCCGAAGCCGCGCACGTCGAGCGCATCCGCACCGCACTGGCCGGTGAGCAGTCGGCCCTCGTCCTCGTCGACGACCTCGACGCCGCCGTCACCGTGGTCAACGCTTACGCCGGTGAACACGTCGAGATCCACACCGCCGACGACGCCGCGGTGGCCGAGCGCATCGTCAACGGGGGAGCCGTCTTCGTCGGACCCTATGCGCCCGTCGCCCTCGGCGACTACGCGGCCGGCTCGAACCACGTGCTGCCGACGATGGGCACCGCCGCCCACGGATCGGGACTCGGCGTGCACTCGTTCCTCAAGGTCAGCCAGGTCATCGACTACGGTCGGCCGGCTCTCGGCGACGTCGCCGAGCACATCGTCGCCCTCGCGACGGTCGAACAGCTTCCCGCCCACGGACGTGCCGTGAGCATCCGCTTCGAGGAGTGACATGCGCTGCCCATTCTGCCGTGAGTCCGATTCACGGGTCGTCGATTCGAGAACGAGCGAGGACGGGGCGGCGATCCGCCGCCGGCGGCAGTGCCGCCACTGCGGGCGCCGATTCACGACGATGGAGGCGACGAGCCTCTCCGTCATCAAGCGCTCGGGAGTGACCGAGGAGTTCTCCCGCCAGAAGATCATGTCCGGAGTCCGCAAGGCCTGTCAGGGCCGACCCGTCGGCGACGACGATCTCGCGAAGCTCGCGCAGAAGGTCGAAGAGGACATCCGGTCGAAGGGCATCGCCGAGATCGACGCCGACGAGGTGGGCCTGTCGATCCTCGAGCCGCTGCGCGAACTCGATCAGGTCGCCTACCTGCGCTTCGCGAGCGTCTACCAGGGCTTCGATTCGCTCGAGGACTTCGAGGCCGCGATCGACTCGCTGCGCGCCGATGCCGCGCTGCGCTCCGGGGACTCCCGCGAGGCGACGCCCGAGGACTTCGAGGCCTGAGGGCGGTGGGGCCGAGGGCCAGCGAGGTCTGAGGCCGCTGGGATCGCTCGACGTCGACGTCTGGAGAGGCCCGGACCGGGCGACCTGCGGACTCGGATACCTCGTCGACTGGTGGGCGAGCAGCCTTCGTCCTCGGGTCAGCCGAGGTTGCGGAAATCTTCTCGCGAAAACTTGTCCGAAAGTCGTCGATCACGGCAATAGTTGTGTACCATTATGAGTGCGCGCTTCGGTGCGCGGCCGCTTGCGGTTCGGAGGGGAAGCCGAACCGTCAAGCGGCCTTCGACGTTCCCGGGGACAGTCGCCGAAAGCTCGCCTCGTCGGGTCCGTGCAGGAGGGCGGAATCCGCCCTCCCCAACCGCTCACGACGACCGTGCACGGCAGCTTGTGCACGGCGCACCGGAGGTCCGCTCCCGAAGCCTCCTGCGCCTGCACTGTCGTTCAACAGTTCGCGTGAAATCCACCGGTTCGCCGACTCGACCGTCTCTCATTCAACAGTTGGCGTGAAGATGTCGTCTTCGAAGAGCGCATATTCACGCCAACTGTTGAACGAGCCGCTCAGCCGATGCCGAGGTCCGAGAGCTCCGTGGGAGCCGAGGCGAGGACGCCGAGGCGATCCGTCGTGCGGGTGAGCGCGACATAGAGCGCGCCGACCCCGTCATCCCCGCCGACCGGGGCGATGAGCCCGGGTTCGACGATGAGGACGGAGTCGAACTCGAGTCCCTTCGCCTGCTGCGGCGTGATGACGGCGATCTGATGGTCGAGACCGAGCACCGAGCGTCCGATGTCGAAGCCCGTGAGCGCCTCGGTGACGGGATCGATGAGCTCCTCCGGGGCGATCACGGCGATCTTGCCGCCGCTGACCGCGTCGACCTCAGCCGCCGCGGCGGCCGGCAGCGCGGCGATGACCGCCGCGGAATCGGCGAAGACCTCGAGGGTCGGCGGGGGACCGCCCTGCCGCACCGACTCGACGAGCTCGAGCTGCGGGAAATGCCGGTGGAGGTAGCGGTTGGCCAGGTCCATGACGGCCTGCGGCGTGCGGTAGGAGACCGTGAGCACCTCGAGGGAGAACCGGTCGCCGACGAACTCCGAGAGGATCGACTCCCACGTCCGGGCGCTGTCGCTGTGCGAGGACTGCGCGAGGTCGCCGACGAGCGTCGCCGACTTCGAGGGCACCCGCCGGAAGAGCACTCGCCACTGCATGGGGGAGAGCTCCTGCGCCTCGTCGACGACGAGGTGGCCGTACGTCCATTCGCGGTCCTCGATGGCACGCTCGGCCAGCGTCGTCGCCGGTCCCGCCTCCTCCCACCGGGCCGCGAGCGTCTCAGCGCTGACGATCGCCGAGGTCTCGGTCATGTCGACGACCGCCTCGGCGTACTCTCTGGCCGATTCGTCACGGGCGGCGGTCTGCTGGGGCGTCGATCCGAGCAGTTCGGCGAGTTCGTCGAGCAGCGGCGCATCCTCGATCGTCAGCGGCGCGTTCGCGGGACGGATGAGCAGCTCCTGCTCGGCGGCAGGGAGCACGCGATCCGCCGCGGCGTGGAGCTTGTGCGGCTTCGACAGGAGGGCGCGCAGCGCATCGGCGGGGCTGATGGGGAACCACGCGAGGTTGAGGGCGCGCCGGACGTCGACGCTCGAGCGCAGCTCGTCGAGGAGTTCGGGCAGACGCTCACCGGCGCCGTCGAGGCCCATCTGCCCGGCGAGATCCTCGGCGAGCGTTTTGAGCAGCCCGGCGACGAACCCGGTGCGCGCGGCATTGTGGGCGTCTCCGCTGCGCCGCGCCCGATCTCTCGCCGAGCGCACGTCCTTGCGACGCAGGAGCACCGTGTGGGCGCCGACGCGCAGCCGTTCGTCCTCCTCGGGCACGCGCTCGTAGTTCGCGATGTGGTTGGCGAGCACCGTCGCCATGACCGACCGGCCCTTGATCTCGGCGACCCGCGGATCATCGGAGATCTCCGTGTCGAGACCCGGGTAGAGCTGGCCGGGCGTGAGCAGGAGGGCACCGGTCTCGCCGAGGCTGGGCAGCACCTTCTCGATGTACTTGAGGAACACGGGGGAGGGGCCGACGAGGAGGACGCCGGACTTCGCGATCCGCTCCCGATGCCGGTAGAGAAGGTACGCTGCGCGGTGGAGGGCGACCGCGGTCTTGCCGGTGCCGGGTCCGCCCTGGACGACGAGGACGCCCTGCAGCGGCTGCCGGATGATCGCGTCCTGTTCGGCCTGGATCGTGGCGACGATGTCGCCCATCCGGCCGGTGCGGTGGCTCGTCAGCGCCGCGATGAGCGCCCCCTCGCCCTGCAGGGCCGAGCGCTGGGTGTCATCGAGGGCGTCGAGGTCGAGCACATCGTCCTCGACATCGGTGACCTTCCGGTTCTTCGTCACGAGGTGGCGCCGGCGGACGACGCCCTCGGGGTTCGCCGCGGTCGACTGGTAGAAGGGCTCCGAGGCGGGGGCGCGCCAGTCGATGAGGATCTGCTTGCGGTCGGCATCGGTGAGTCCGATGCGGCCGATGTAGCTCGGTTCGACGTCGTCCTTGAAGTCGAGTCGACCGAAGCACAGCCCCTCCTCGGCGCTGTTGAGGCGGATGAGCTGATCCTCGTAGAGGGTCGCGAAGGCGTCGCGTTCGCTGCGGTGCTGATGGTTGCCGCCGACCTCGGAGATCCTGACGGTTCCCAGTCGGGCACTGGTCTCGTCCCGCAGTTCGTCGAGTCGGGCATAGAGTTCGTCGAGCTTGGCCTGTTCGACGGCGATTTCTGAAGTCTCGGTCATCTCACCTTCTTGGGTCGGCAATCAATTATGCCGAACTTTCCCGGACGGGAGTAGTCGGGCCCGTCACACGGACGGTGCCGATCGAACCGGTCGCGCGCGTCACCAGCCGACACGCTCCGACACGCCACGGGCGGGGCCCACCACGGTGTCCGACTCTCCGGGAGATCGGTCTGTCGGGTCGTCGGTCAGTCAGGTCGCCGGTCTGGCAGGGTCTCGGTCCGTCGAGGTGCGGTCAGCGGCCGAGCCGGGCCGCAAGCGTCTCCCCGGTCAGCCAGGCAGCCATCGTCGGTGCCGTGCGCAGAACCCGATCGAGGGCGGCGTCGGGCAGCGGCCGCGCCGAGGCGGCGACGACGACGTTGCCGCGCCGGCGTCCCTTGAGCACACCGGACTCCGAGGCCGCGGCGAGGTGCGGGAACGCCGAGGCGGCGGCGTCGAGCTCGTCGCGCAGCACCCGGTGGTCGCCGGAATCGGGGACATTGGCGAGGAAGAGCCCGCCGGGTTTGAGCACGCGGGCGCACTCGGCGTAGAACTCGGCCGTCTGGAGTGCGGTGGGCACGGAGTCGTGGGAGAAGGCATCCCGGACGATGGCGTCGGCGGTGTCGTCGCGGAAGCCGGCGATCTCCTCGGCGCCGTCCCCGGCACGCAGCGCCAGGGCCGGAGAGCGCGGGAGGTCGAACCACGTGCGCACGTAGTCGATGAGCAGCGGGTCGATGTCGATGGCCGTCTGCCGCGATCCGGGCCGGCGGGCGTCGAGCGCCCTCGCCAGCGCACAGCCGGCGGCGCCGATGTGGATGGCGCGCACGGTGCCGGCCGGCAGAGTCGCCTCGATGATCCGCGCCATCCAGTCGAGGTATTCGAAGTCGAGGCGGGCGGGATCGCTCAGGGTGATCGACGACGAGGGCACGTCGTTGACATGGAGCACATAGCTGTCGGGTTCTCCGGCGACCTTCTCCAGCCGGGCGGTGCCCGTCGAGATCTCGACGACTTGCGCGCTGGGTGCTGTGAATATCCGTCTCTTCGCCACCACTCACTTCTATGTCAGTTCTCATCTCAGGGCAATTCGTGCGCGGATGCGTGGGGAGAGCGCACGTGACTTGCGCGCCATCGTCCTGTGGACGGATTGGTCCCGTCCACAGGGGCTGCGCGAGGTCTGGCGCGCGGGGGCCGAGGTGGAGTCGACTGGCGGCATGGACACGCCAGCGAAGACCGCAGAGGACATCATCGGAATCGTTCCCCACACCCTGGGCTACACGCCCGCGCACAGTCTCGTCGCGATCCTCGTCGTCACCGACGGACACGGGGCGCAGTCGTGCGCGACGACCCTGCGCGTCGACTTCGACCTCGAGCGGGCGGCGGCGACAGCGGCGGAGGGAGGGGAGTGGCTGTGCGAGCTCGTGTGCCGCGCCTGCCGGCCCTCGGGGGTGTTCCTCGTCCTCTACGACGACGAGTACGCGCCCGACGAGGAGTACGTCTTCGTCGGCCCCGACGACCTCGTCACCCGCGGCGATGCCGAGTATTCGGAGATGCGCCGCAGCCTCATCCGGGCCGCCACCGACGAGATGGCTCGCGCCCTCGGCCGCGCCGGCATCGACACCCTGAGCGCGTGGTGGGTCTCCGACGGGCGCTTCGGCCGTATCGACGACCGCGATGATCCCGGCACCGATCTCGCCGCAGCGCAGTCCTCGGCGTGCGCCACTGAACTCGTCTCGACGGGGTCGGCGCCCGCGGAGGGTCCGAGCGACCTCATCGTCCTGCCGGCCGACGCGGCTAAGAGAGCGGCGTTCTTCACCGATGAGCCGAGCGAACCGACGACGATGACGCAGGCGTTCGACATCCTCGGCGAGGTCTACCCTGGTCTCCTCGCCCAGCGCGGACGCACGGAGGCCTTCGATCGCGAGGAGCTCACCGCGCTGATGACACCGCGGGTGGTCCGCGCCCTCGACCGGATCCTTGCCGAGAAGTGGTCGCGTGACGCACTCGAGATGATCCTCGGCTTCGACCATCCCGATTTCCTGCCGCGTCGGGTGTGCCGGGCTCAATCCGGTGAGCTCGTGCAGTGGGCGCGCCGGGCGGGGAAGTCGCGGGCCGCGGCCGATCAGATGATCGGACTCTCCGACCGCGCGCCCACGCCGTACGACGTCCTGCTCGCGATCGCCTTCCTCAGAAGCTATGTGCCGTGGAGCAGCCCGCGGACTCTGTCGACGGCGTACGCGGTCATCGCCTGGTTCGAATGGTCGCTGGGCGGCTCGACGATGGCCGAGCAGTACGGACTCGCCGCGCTCGCCGTCGATGAGCGCAATTCGCTCGCCGAGCTCCTCGTCTCCGCCGTCGGCCACGGCTACCTGCCACGGTGGCTGATGACGCGGGCGCCGTTCTGAGTCCCTGGTCGCGTCCAGGTGGTGTGTGCGCGCCGAGGTGGGTGCTGGGTCGACCACTACCCGCAGCGTCTCGTCCTACCCGTGCCGGCGTAGGGAGTGCAGCTGCGGGTGCCTCTCGGTGAGCGGAACGGTGCTTGTGCGGCTGGGGGTAGTTTTTCATGCGCCGAGGTGGCGGGACGGGCGGGGGAGCTAGAGGCGATCCGGGGGAGGGCCGGCCCGGAGTTGGCGGGGGTC
>NZ_JBNFOM010000038.1:0-20634 GCF_057364785.1 Brevibacterium sp. LAARM2_SD2
CCGGGGCGGGGGCGGGGTCCGCGGGCGGCGCAGCGACGTTCCCCGAGGTGGATCCCGCTCGATATCGCGCGCGAGAATCGAGCGGGATCCACCTCGGGGAGGCCCGGACGTCGGACCAGACGTCGGCCTCGGACGTCGGACCGGACGTCGCCCCAAGGCGTCCGGCACGGCTTCCGTCGAGGGTGTCCGGCACGGCATCCCCAGTGCGTCCATCGGCTTCCCTCGAGGTGCCCGACACAGCTGCCCCGCGCACCCGACAGGTTTTCCTCCCAATTCGGCCCATCCGGATCGGGGACGGCTCCGAACCCCTGACACCATCGCACCGCCATCGGAGGGAACACCATGACCGCGGCTCCTGCACTCAACCGCCCGACGCGTATCCTCATCGAGCTCGTCGGCGGCGTCCTCGGAGCCGCTGCCGTCCTCGCTGCGACGGTGGCCGTCTCCGCGCTCGTGCTCGGGCGGCGGACCGCGACGCCCCACTGATTCCGGCAGGGTCGCCGTCGACGGGTGGATCGGCTGCGGCTCTGTCGGCCACACCTTCCCCTCGCCGGCCCACTGGCCTCAGCGGCTGTCATCGCAGCCGCTGAGATCGGCGGGACACCCGGCAGTCCATCCCCAACAGTGCGGCTGGCGGTACTCCGTCAGCCGCGTGTTGCGGACCCCGAGCCGTCACGTCACTGCCGAGACTCTGACGTTCAGATGAAAACCGTCACGTCACTGCCGAGACTCTGACGTTCAGATGAAAACCGTCACGTCACTGCCGAAACCCTGACGTTCAGATGAAAACCGTCACGTCACTGCCGAAACCCTGACGTTCAGACGAAAACCCTCACGCCCCGACGGAGACCCTGACGTTCAGACGAAAACCCTCACGCCCCGACGGAGACCCTGACGTTCAGACGAAAACCCTCACGTCCCGATGGAGACCTTGACGATGAGCCCGATGACGATCGCGAGCAGCGCGGCGGCGGGGATCGTCAGCAGCCATACCCCGAACATCGGGACGAAGTAGCGGGCGCGCGGATGCCCCTTCCGGCCCGCGTACTGCGTGCCGAGGATCGCCGACCCGAGCACGAAGGTCAGCGACACCGGCACCCGCATGATGAGGGCCGCGATGTACATGAGCACGGCGGCGGCACCGTCGGCGGCGACGGACTTGACCGGGTCGAGCTTCGCCATCCGCACCGAGAGCGTGCGCACGACCCGCCAGCCGCTCAATCCGGTGCCGAGCGCCAGCGCGAGCGCGATGATGATGCGCACCGGCCACGAGATGTCGATGACGTCGACCCTCTCCCCCGGTGCGGTCTGGACGGCGACGATGGCGACCATGACGAGGGCCGCCGTCTTCTGTGCGTCCTGCACGCCGTGGACGAGCGAGAGCGAGCAGGTGAGCACCGAGTCGACCATCCGGGCGCTGCGGAAGAGCGGCTTCGATGGGGTCGAGGCGAAGATCTTCGACAGCAGCACGGTGAGCGCCCAGGCGAGGAGGAAGCCGAGGAGCGGTGAGAGGAGCAGCGGGAGCACGACGGAGTCGAAGGCCTCGCGCATGTCGAGGGCGAACCCCAGGACGATGCCGGCGCCGATGAGTCCGCCGATGAGGCAGTGCGTCGAGGACACCGGCAGGGCGAGCCAGTACGTGAAGAGACTCCACGCCGTCGCGGAGACGAAGGCGATGAGGATGCACAGGAGGATGGCGTCGGCGGCACCGGCGAACTGGACGATCTGGTTGGCGACGACGATGGCGATGCCCTCACCGAGGAGGGCGCCGATGAAGTTGAAGACGACCGCGAGTCCGAGCGCCCATTTCGGGCTGAGTGCCCGTCCGACGACGGCGTTGCCGATCGTCAGCGCCGCATCATGGAACCCGTTGGACCCGGCGAAGATCACCGCGGCGACGATGACACCCGCCAAGAGCAGCTCCACGGATCAGGATTCCTTGATCGCGATCGAGGCGACGACCTTGCCGAGTTCGGTGAAGCCGTGGGCGGCGCGGACGAACGCCTGCCCGAGCTGGGACACCGCGGCCATGTAGGTGAGGCCGCGCTTCGAGTTCGGCACGGCGTCGGACATCCGCCACTGGAGGGTCTCGACCTGGTGGGTGAGCCGGTTGATCGCGTCGACGTAGTCCCACTGGTCGAGTTTGCCCGGCAGCTTCGACACCATCCGCGAGGTGTGGTCGGTCTGGTTCGACAGGACGGCCAGGGTCTCGAGCACACCCGAGGGCAGAGTGTCGAAAGCTTCCGAGGCGAGGACGAATCCGGCCCCGTGGAGGAGATGGCAGATCTCGCGCATGTGATGGCACAGGAGGTAGAGATCGTAGCGGTCGAACGGGGTGATGTAGTTCTCGCGCAGCGCCCGCAGCACCGCACCCATGTCCTCATCGGCCCGATCGCCGATCTCCCGGAGCTGGTCGGCGACTTCACGACGCTGCCCGACATCGGAGCCGGAGAGTTCGGCGAGGACGAGATTGCACTGCCGCATCTGTCCGACGAGATCGGCCATCCGCTCGTAGAACACGGTGTCCTGCGGTACCCGTCGCAGCCGCATGCGATTCCTCCTGCCCCGCCGCCGGACGGTGTGCATGTCGCGCCAATGCTCTGTGGTGAAGTTATGACCCGGACGCTGAACCGAGAGCGCCTCTCGGCGATAGGCCGCTCGAAGCGGCTGAGGTTGGAGCCCGGGGCTTCAACGATCCAACGTCCGGTTGGCCCGAGGGCCGCTTCCCACGATACCGCTTCCTCGCCGTGCGTCTACCCGGACGACGTTGAAAAATCTCACAGTTCCGGACGGCTGATCTCGGGACTCAGCATCGTCATTCAGGCGGGTAGCAGGACTCCCCCGCCGAGGCGACGCCTCAGTCCCGCGCACCCCTGACCTCGGGTGTCACTCGAGTCCGCCGTGGCGGCGGGCCATGCCCGCGTCGCCGAGGTCCTTCGACAGCTGCTGCAGGCGGGTGCGGGTGTCCGGGTCGTTCGCACCGGCCGCGCAGATGCCGACGAAGGCGCCCGCCCGCAGCAGGGCGATGACGACGTCGCCGCGGAACGCGCCGGCGAGGATCTCGTCGATCGCGCGCGCCACCTCGTCGGGTCCGGCGGGCACCTCGACGCCGGCGAGGATCTCCGTGAGGCCGATGCCCTCGGTGGTGCGGCGCAGACCGAGGTCGAAGAGGTCGGCGACCTCGCGGGGTGCGGTGACGATCCACTCCCGCAGGGCGTAGAGGCGCCACAGCGCGCCGGGGGCAGAGACCGCGGGGGCCGCGGACCACATCTCGGCGATGACTTCGAGGCCGATGTCGTCGGCGAGGTCGATGAACCGCCTCGTCGCGGCTTCGTCGCGGTTGCCGCGGCAGTCGCCGAGGAGGAGCGCGGCGGTGGCATGTGAGGTCTCCGAGCGGGTGACCGGGTCGCTCGGGTCGCTCACGGCGTCGAGATCGGCGAGGGGCACGGGGCGGTGATACGGGCGTTCATTCATCGTGCGTGCAGTCTAGTCGCCGCGGCTGGGCACGGGTAGGGGCGTCACTGCGGTCGGGTGAGGCCGAGTTGGTCGGCGAGCGCGGTGAGCGCCGCGGCGGTGGACTCGTCGAGGTCGAGGCTCTCGGCCTGAGCTGCTTCGGTCTCGTGTTCGATCTCGCCGGGCAGGCGCACGCCGGCGCCGGAGTCCCGGATCGCGGCGCCGAGGGCGCTCACCTTCGCCTCGGCGGTCTCACGGCCGTTGAACGCCGCGGCGTCGAGCGCGATGAGGAGGTGGCCGTTGTTCATCGCCGAGGCGGGGTTGTCCCAGATGTCCTGCGTCTCGTGGGCGAACGTCGCGCCGGTCAGTGCTCCGCTCAGCGCCTCGAGCAGCACCGCGAGTCCCGACCCCTTGTGGCCGCCGAAGGGCACGAGCGCGCCTTCGGCGGCGGCGGCCGGGTCCGTCGTCGGTCGTCCCTCGGCGTCGACGGCCCAGCCGGCGGGGATGTCGCGTCCGGCGTTGCGGGCGGCGATGACCTTGCCGAAGGCCCCCGCCGAGGTGGCCATGTCGACGGTGAGCGGCTCGCCGTCGGCGGTCGGGGCGGCCAGGGTGAGCGGGTTCGTCCCGATGACCTTCGCGCTCCCGCCGTGGACGGCCACGGTCGGGCCGGTCGTCGAGGTGAGCATGCTGAAGATGCCGCGTGCCGCCAGCTGGTCGGTCCAGAACGCGCCGGCCCCGTAATGGCTCGAGTTCTCCACGGCCACGCAGCTCACCCCGTGCTCCGGGGCCCTCTCGAAGGTCCAGTCGACGGCGGTCTGCATGACGACCTGGCCGAGGCCGCTGCCGCCGTTCAGGACGGCAGAGGCGCCGTTGTCCCGGACGAAGGCGACCTGGGGCTGCGCCGCGATCCCTCCGGCGGTGAGCGCGCTGACGTAGAGCGGGAGGCGCAGCAGGCCGTGGGAGTGGATGCCGCGCTGATCGGCCTGGACGAGCGAGCGGGCGGTCAGCGCGGCGTCGGCGCCAGGTACCCCGCAGGCGCTCAGGGCGGAGGCGGCGAAGTCGGTGAGGGAATCGACACCGAATCTCATGAGCCGCCGTCCGGTTCACAGGCCCCGGCCCCGAGGACGTGGGAGCGCGCCGCCGCGGGTTCCCGCCCGGGCGCTGCGTCCGCGGGCTCCCGTCCGGGCGCTGCGTCCGCGGTGCTCGCGGAGAACCGTTCGAGCGCGCGGAGGATGTGGGTGCGCATCGCCTCCTCCGCCGCCTGCGGGTCGCAGTCGGCGATGGCCTGGGCGATCTCGGCATGTTCGGTCACCGTGTCCGTGCCGTGCGGGTCGCCGGGGAAGAGGCGGAAGAGGTGGAGGTGCGGGTGCATCTGCCGATACGCGTCGAGGAGGAAGCTGTTGCCGGTCGCCTCGAGGATGCGGGTGTGGAAGCGCGTGTCATGCTGCGAGAGCTCCTGCTTCCAGTCGGCGGCACCGAAGCCCGCGCGGAAATCGCTGATCTCCTCGCACAGGGCGCGCCCCGGGTTCGATCCCCGGTCCGCGGCGACGACCTTCGCGGCCCACGGTTCGAGGAGCAGCCGCATCTCGATCATCATCTCGAGGTCGCGGCGGCTGAGCAGCGGGGTCGTCGCGTACCCGCGCGGGTGCCGGGTGCGCACGAGCCGGTCGCCCTCGAGGCGCTGCATCGCCTCGCGCACCGGCGTCTGGGACACCCCGAGCTCACGGGCCATGCGGTCGATCGTGATCCGCTCACCGGGCGGCACGGTGCCGTCGAGGATCATCGATCTGATCCTCGCGTAGACGGTGGATTCCGCGGCCGTGTCCCGTCCGGTCATCTCGACATCCTTCCCCGACGCGCTGGCGACGTCCGTCCCCGCTCCTGTCATCACCGACACTATCGCTGTCCCGAGGCGAGGTCACGAAGGAGGGAGCGAATGCCGTAGTCCCAGGTGGGAAGCTCCTCGCACCGTCCGACGACGTTCGTCAGGCTGCCCAGGCGATCGCTGGTGATCGTCACGACATCGCCGAGGCGGAGGGTGAATCCCAGCCCGTCCTCCCCGCGGTCGGCGGTCGGGGCGAAGAGGGTGCCGGTGAAGAGGACGAACCCGTCGGGGTACTGGTGGTGGGGGCCGTGGGCGGCGGCGAGGAGCTCCTCGAAGGAGCGGCTGAGTGCGCTCACGGAGTTGATGCCCGACAGCGTGTATCCGTCGTCGCCGGTGACGGTGAGGGTGAGGTCGAGGCCGCGCGCGTCAGCGAGGTCGAAGGTCGCGTCGAAGAGGCGGATGAGCGGGCCGAGCGCGGTCGAGCGGTTGTTGTCCTTGGCCATGCCGAGCAGCAGCGCGCTGCGGCCCTCGACGTCGCGGAGGTTGACGTCGTTGCCCATCGTCACCCCGTGGACCCGGCCGTGGGAGTCGGCGACGAGGACGAGTTCGGGTTCGGGGTTCGACCACGCGGAGAAGGCGGGGATCCCGACGGTGTCGCCGGAGCCGACGGCCGAGAGCACGGGGCCCTTCGTGAACACCTCGGGGTCGGGGCCGAGACCGACCTCGAGGTACTGGGACCACCAGCCCTTCGCGACGAGCGCGGCCTTCAGCCGGGCGGCCTCGGCCGAACCCGGGCGGATCGCGGCGAGGTCGGCGGTGACGGCTGCGGCGAGTTCGGTCCGCACCGCCTCGGCGCGGGTCGGGTCGCCGTCGCAGCGCTCCTCGATGAGGCGTTCGATCATCGAACCGGCGAAGGTCACCCCGCAGGCCTTGATGACCTGGAGATCGATCGGGGCGAGGAGGACGGGGCGGTCAGCGGCCCCGGCGACCGCCTCGGCGGGGGTGACGATGTCATCGATCGACCACTCGGCCGGGTGCGAGGTCAGTGCGGCGAGTCGGTCGGTCGCCTCCGGGTGGTCGAGGATCCCGGCGACCGTGACGTCGATGCGGGAGGCGTCGCGGACCTCGTCGCCGGTGACGAGGACGGGAACGGGAGCCGGGCGTCCGGGAGCGGACACGCGTCCGAGGAAGGTGCCGGTCGCCTCGGCGGGAAGGAGGTCACGGAGGCTCACGACGGACGACCTCCTCGGCGAGCGGAGACGACGATGGGAAGTGACACGGGAAGGGAACCTCTCTGGCGGGGTGGACGGTCAGACGGCGTAGCCGAGGAGACTCGGCAGCCACAGGCTGAGGAACGGGACGACGGAGATGAGGATGAGGGTGATGAGCATCGGGATGAAGAACGGCATCGTTCCCCTGATCACCGTTGTCACCGGGTACTTCGTCACCGAGGACAGGACGAAGAGGACGAGGCCCACGGGTGGGGTGAGCAGGCCGATGAGGAGGTTGAAGATGATCATGATGCCGAAGTGGACGGGGCTGAGTCCGAACACCTCGGCGACGGGGAGGAGGACGGGGACGAGGATGAGGATCGCCGAGGTGGGTTCGAGGACGCATCCGATGATGAGCAGGAGGAGGTTGACGAGGATGAGGAAGACGATGGGGCGGTCGGTGATGGACAGGAGCACCTCGGCGGCGAGCTGGGGTGCCTGTTCGCGGGCGAGGACCCAGCCGAAGAGGGCGGCGCCGGCGACGATGATGAGGATCCCGCCGGTCGTCTCGACGGCGGTGACGAGGGCGTGTTTGACCTTCGGCCACGTGAAGTTGCCGTAGACGATCGCGAGGATGCCGATGTAGGCCACGCCCACGGCGCTCGCCTCGGTGGGGGTGAAGATGCCGGAGAGGATGCCGCCGAGGATGACCACGGCGGCCCCGACCGGGGGCAGGGCGCGCAGACCGGACTTGAGGCGGGTGGCGCGGGAGGCCTTGGGCAGGCGGAGGTCCTCGCGGCCGCGGGTGAGGAACCAGCACATGATGCTGAGGAGGACGACGAGGAGGACTGCGGGGACGATGCCGGCGACGAAGAGCGCGCCGACGGAGACCCCCGCGGTCACGGCGTAGATGATCGCGGGAATCGAGGGCGGCATCATCGGCGCGATGAGGGAGGAGGCGCCGGTGACGCCGAGGGAGAAGCCGACGGGGTAGCCGCGGCGGATCATCGCGGGCACCTGGATGCGGCCCATCGCCGCGGCATCGGAGATCGCGGCGCCGGAGACCCAGGAGAAGCCGAAGCTCGTGAGGATGTTGACGTAGCCGAGCGAACCGCGGACGTGGCCGATCGCTGCGACGGCGGCGTCGTGGAGGCGGTCGGTGGCGCCGGAGATGTTCGCGAGGTTGCCGAGCAGGATGAACATCGGCACGGCGAGGATCGCGAAGTCGAAGACGCCGGAGGTCGCCTGCTGGACGGCGAGCGCGGGACTTGAGGACGGGTCGATGGCGATGTAGATGATCGAGGGGACGAGGAGGGCGATGCCGACGGGCACGCGCAGGGCGAGGAGGACGAGGAGGGCGGCCAGCATGAGGATGAGGGTCATGTCAGAGGCCTTCCATGTGGGCTGCGGTGTCAACGGTGTCGGGGTTCTCGTCCGGGTGCTTGGCGACCATGACGAATTCTATGATCGTGTGGATGAAGATGAGGATGAAGCCGATCGTCGCGGCGAGGTAGAGCAGGGCGGTCGGCAGTCCGGAGGCGGGCATCGCGATCGCTGCCACGATGTCGACCATCATGATCCCGGCGACGGCCATGAACGCGGAGACGGCGAGGACGACGAGGCGGGCGAAGGTCCCGATCACCCGGCCCACCCGGGGCGGGACGACGGTGGCGATGAGGTCGACGGTGATGTGCGAGCGGCGGGAGCTGACGAAGGCCGCGGCGATGAAGGTCAGCCACACGAGGGTGAGGCGGGCGACCTCCTCGGTCCACGACAGGGGCGAGTCGAAGACGTAGCGGGTGACGACCTGGAGGAGGACGAGGACGAAGACGCCGACCATGAGCAGGATGCCGATCGTGCGTTCGAGGCCGATCGCCCAGCGGTAGAGGGTGCTGCGCCTCTCGAACGAGTCCTGCTCGAAGGCCAGGGTCGCCTCGGCGTCGGCGATGCTGGCGACGGAGGTGGGGTCGGGGTTCGAGCGGTTCGGGTCGGCGGGGGCTGGGTCGGTGGGGTTCATCGGTTCTCCTCCCCCGCCTCGGCGCGGGCGTCTTCGAGGGATTTCTTCACGGCGAGGTAGGTGTCACCCCAGGTCACCCGGTTGGGCAGTTCCTTCGCGACGAGGTCGCGGAAGGCGTCGATGTCGACGTCGTCGACGACGGTGATCTCGCCGGTCTTCTTCCAGTCGGCGAGGATCTCCTTCTCCTGTTTGACGGTGCACTCCTCGACGCGGACGCGGGCGTCGTCGATGGCCTGGGTGAGGATGTCGCGCTTGGCAGGGTCCATGCTGTCGAGCAGGCGCTGATTGCCGACGAGGTAGACGCCCTGGACGATGTGCTCGGTGATGCTGATGTAGTCCTGGACCTCGTAGAACTTCGCCGAGGCGATCGTCGGGATCGGGTTCTCCTGGGCGTCGATCGTGTTCTGCTGGAGGCCGAGGTAGACCTCGCTCAGGGCCATCGGGGTGGCGGTGGCGCCCATGATGTCGAGCGTCGTGAGGTAGAGGGGTGCGTCGGGTGTGCGGATCTTCAGTCCGTTGAGGTCGGCGGGGGTGCGCACGGGTTTGTTGGCGGTGACCTGGCGGGCACCGTAGTAGAAGTTGCTGACGACGCGGAGGTCGGTCTCGGCGGCCATGCGGTCGAAGACCCCGGTCATGATGTCACCGGTCGTCGCGGCTTGGAGTTCGGCGGCATCGGCGGCGAGGTAGGCGCCGTCGAGGACGGCGGCTTCGGGATACCAGGCGCCGAGGAAGGAGGGGCCGCTGTTGACGAAGTCGAGGGCACCGGTGGCGACCTGTTCGACCATCTCGGCTTCGCTGCCGATCTGCGCGGCGGGGTAGATGAGGACGTTGAAGCCCTTGGCTGCGAGCTCTTCCTTCATCGGTTCGAGGCCGCACGAGTTCACGGGGTGGCTGGCTTCGTAGACGTTGCCGAAGCGCAGAGTGATGGCGTTGGGGTCGACCGCCTCGGTGGCGGCGCGGTCGACGTCGACGGGTTGGAACATCGCACAGCCGGTGAGCGTGAGCGCGGACAGGCCGGCTCCGATCATGGCGGTCAGACGCTTCTTCATGGATTCCCCTCAGACCGCCCCACCGCGGTGTGGGGCGTCACGACGTTGTGACAAGCTGATGGGCGGGACACCCAGGAGCCGGAATGTATAGCTTTTGCCAGAATCATATAGTTTAGATGTAACGGACACAACCCTCGGGGTGCGGGCGAGACCAGACCTGATCCCGCTCTGGCCTCGACCCGGTCTCGATGTTCGGTCAGCAAATGCTCGGCTGCTTGTACGAAAATCACAGCGTGCCCTACTAAAATGATCTCGGATCCGGGCTGAAGAATCGGCCCGTGAAGACAGTGAACGAGGAGGAGCTCCCGTGGCGAAACAGACAATGGTGCAGAAGGGTCTCGGCAAGGCGACGAAGCTTGCGATCAACGACGATGGGTCCTTGAACCCGCGTGCGCAGTCGGCGCTGTCCAAGCTGCTGTCGGTGCAGCGGCCCGTCGTGCTGGCCTATGTGCGTTCGCTGCGCAGGCGGAATCCGGATGCCACCCCTGAGGAGCTCGTCGCGATCATCCGCAAGCGCTATCTAGCACTTGCGACGACCGGTGGTGCCGCTGTGGGTGCGACGGCTGCGGTGCCCGGCATCGGGACGATGGCTACGCTCGGTGTGGCGACGGCTGAGACGGCCGGGTTCCTCGAGCTCACGGCGCTGTTCGCGCAGGCGATCTCGGAGATCCACGGTCTGCCGGTCAACGATCCGGCGCGGGCGAATGCGCTGGTGCTCGGGCTCATGCTCGGACAGGACGGGAAGAACCTCGTCCAGCGGTTCGGGAAGAAGTCCGTGGGGCCGGAGGCGCTCCTCGGCGATTGGGGTGCGACCCTGACGAAGCAGCTGCCGGCGCCGGTCGTCGACCTGCTGCTGCGGAAGCTGCGGAAGACGTTCATCCGGAAGTTCGCTGCGAAGGCCGGCGGATCGCTGTTCGGTCGTCTGCTACCGTTCGGCATCGGCGCGGTCATCGGCGGTGTCGTCAATGCGCAGATGTCGCGCAAGGTCGCCAACGAGTCTAAGACCGCGTTCGGTGCAGCGCCGACGGTCTTCCCGCTCGAGACCGACCCGCAGTATGTGGCACCGAAGAGCGACAACAAGCTGCTGGGAACACTGCAGCACGTTGCCGCGCTGGTGCGGAAGAAGGACAAGGACTCCGTCGACGGCGAGGTCGTCGACGAGGGCGTCGAGCACGATGCGACGAAGTACGATTCGGACTCGTCGGTCTCGGATTCGACGAAGCCGTCGAAGGAGATCGGTCGCTGAGGTTTCGCAGGCGGCGGTCAGTGCGCGGTGGTGACCGCGGTCGCCGCTGACGCCGTTGCCGGATCGAGAGGGTGTCCCGCGAACTGCGTGGGGCACCCTCTCGGACTGCGAGGGGCACCCTTTCGGGTTTGAGCGAACGCCTGGTCTGGCCCTAGTATTGGGGAGTCTCCAACAGCAGCTTCCGGGCGCACGCCCATGCCGATCTGTTGGGACCGGGCCTCTAGCTCAGTTGGTAGAGCAGCGGACTTTTAATCCGCGGGTCGTGGGTTCGATCCCCACGGGGCCCACCATAGGAATAAGCGCCTCACCAGGAAAAACTCTGGTGGGGCGCTCTCGTTCATAGACTGCGTTCGCTGTGGAGACTTACTGGAATGTCACACAGGCCTGCCTGCATTCACCGAAGAGGCGTGGTCGCCCCAAGGCTGGATTGTCGCTCTACTTCAGGTACTCCGAAGCCATCTTCCGATAGACCTGCTCGAGCACTGCAAGAGAGCGTCGGGCGAGCCGCCCCTGCAATTCCGATCGGTACTCGTCAATGCCCCGATTCTGGTCATCTTTCTTACTGAGTGGGATCACATCGGCAGACACCCAAGACCACTCATGGGTCACCATGGGGAACACAATTGGGAACTGAAACCCGCCTGTGTTGAGCTGGAGAGCGTCGGCCCACTGGTGGTGAACCCGGTTCCTCGCGAAGCGGATTCCTCTGATTGTCGCGCGCTCTTCTACTTCCAGGAGATCTCTCCATCGGTATTTCAGCAACTCACCCCCAGGCTTCCAGTGATGAACGATATGATCATCCATCACAACGGCCCAGTTAAGTGCTTCGAAAAGCGGGAGGAATGTTGCTTCAGCACTCTGGGTACGCCTTGCTGTTTCGAAACGGAGGTGTGCGTCGATGTAACCGTTCAGCAGTGTTTCAAACGTCACTGTCATCTTTTCGCGCATGTCGCAATCAGACCACATTCGCATCGTCCCGAATGTGACAAATCCAATGAAACTCTTATTGCGCGGCGAACCGACCACTCTCGACGACGCCCACCACACGGTGGCCGCCGACCCCGGCTGAGCCGTCTCAGAGCAGGTCGAGCAGTTCGGGTGCCGCGCCTGCGCGAACGGCTTCGCGGGCTTCCTCCGGCGACTCGGCGGCGAGCGCCGCCTCGGCGAGGGCACGACAGTCGTCGAACGCATGGCTCCGCAATGCCAGCCTCACGGCACCGACCTTGCCCGGAGCCATCGACAGGCTCGTGATTCCCAAACCGACGAGGACGAGCGCGAGCAGCGGATCACCCGCGGACTCCCCGCAGACACCGAGCGGCTTGCCAGCGGCCTTCGCACCGTCGGCGGCTGCGGCGATCATCGACAGCACGGCAGGCTGCCATGGGTCGAGCAGCTCCGAGAGCTCGCCTTCCATCCGGTCGGCCGCCATCGTGTACTGCGCGAGGTCGTTCGTCCCGAGACTGCCGAAGTCGACGGCCTGAAGCACCTGTCGGGCACGCAGCGCCGCCGCAGGCACCTCGATCATCACGCCCGCCGAGGCGAGACCGTTGGCCCGCACCTGGTCTGCGAACCATCGGGCCTCCGCCGCGGTCGAGACCATCGGGGCCATGACCCTGACATCGGCACCCGTCGCCTCCGCCGCAGCCGCGAGCGCTTCGAGCTGAGCCGTGAGCACATCCGGCCTCGCCTGGGACAGACGCAGACCCCGTCGCCCGAGCGCCGGATTCTCCTCCGGCCCCAGGTCAGCGAACGCGAGCGGCTTGTCGGCACCCGCATCGAGGGTGCGCACGACGACGCGACGACCCGCGAACGGGGCGAACACCTTCCGATAGATCTCCGTCTGCTCCTCAACACTCGGGGCGCTGACAGCGGAGAGGAAGACGAATTCGGTGCGGAAGAGACCGACCCCTTCGACATCCTCGGCGCCGGCGAGCTCCGCGTCATCGACTCCCCCGATGTTGGCCAGCACCGCCACCCGGTGACCGTCGGATGTCGCACCCGGACCGCTCACCTCGGCGAGCGCTGCCGCACGTCGTTCACGACGCTGCCGCTGCGCCTCCACGGACTCCGGATCCGGACGGACGACGACCTCACCGCTGCCACCGTCGATGAGCAGCGGAGTGCCCATCGGGATCGCCGTCGCCTCCGGCAGCTGCACGACGGCGGGGATCCCCATCTGCGCGGCGAGGATCGCGGTGTGGCTCGTCAGCCCGCCGGCCCGGGTGACGATGCCGAGCACGAGGGAACGGTCGAGCGTCGCGGTCTCCGCGGGCGCGAGGTCCTCGGCTGCGACGATGCTCGGTTCGGTCAGCGTCGGCAGTCCCGGCGCAGGCTTCCCGAGCACCTCGGCGATGGCCCGGGCCCCGACGTCACGGAGGTCGGTGACGCGTTCGGCGAAGTACCCGCCGAGGGCTTCGAACTGTGCCGCGAACACCTCGATCGCCTCGGCGACGGCACCTGCCGGGCCCTTCCCCGCGTTGAGACGCTTCGTCACCTCACGGTGCAGCGACCGGTCGCGGGCGATCATCGCCGTAGCCTTGAGGATGTCGCGGGCCGTCGGATCGGCGCTCAGCGCCTTCTGATCGAGCGTGTCGGCGACGTGCATGAAGCTCGCGATGGCCTGCTCCGAGGCCGCCGCCGGATCCTCCGCCGCCGGCTCATCCTCGGGAGGCGCGACCGGCGCTGCCGCCTGGACGACGGGCCCGTACGCGGATCCCGGGCTCACTCCGATTCCGTGGAGCGTCGCCGACTCCGCCCCCGCAGCGGGCGCGCCGAGGGCCTCGCCGTGGCCGCTCATTGTGCGTCCATGTCCGTGGCGAGCAGGTCGACGAGACGATCGAGGACCGCCTCGGCGCCCTCACCCTCAGCGGAGAGGACGACCTCTTCGCCGTGCTTGGCACCGAGGGCCATGACGCCGAGGATGCTGCCGGCGTCGACGGCGTCCTCACCGGGGCGGCTGATCTCGACGTCGACCCCGGATTCGGAGACGGCTTCGACGAAGAGCGAGGCCGGGCGAGCGTGGAGTCCGACGGTCGAGGCGATGGTGACGGTGCGAGTTGCCATGATCTCTCCTTGTGGTGCGTGAGTTGTGGTGCGTGAACTGTGCGGTGCGATGGTGCGGGTGGTGCGGGTGGTGCGAGGTCTGATCATGCGGCGACCGGGGCCGCCTCGGGAAGGCTGTCGGCAGCCTTCTCAGCCGGCGCCGGGCCGCGAGCGCCTTGAGCAGGACGACGAGGGCGGCGGTGATGGCGACGCCGACGGCGAGGGCGAGCACGAAGAGCAGCGGCTGGCCGATGAGCGGGAGCACCCAGATGCCGCCGTGGGGTGCGAGCAGCGTCGACCCGAAGAACATGACGAGGGCGCCGGTCGCCGACGACCCGATGGTCGAGGCGATGATGATCCGGATCGGGTCGGCGGCGGCGAATGGAATGGCGCCTTCGGAGATGAACGAGGCTCCGAGCAGCCAGGCCGCTTTGCCGTTCTCCCTCTCCGGCACCGAGAAGAGCTTCGGAGCGACCGTCGTCGCCAGGGCGAGCGCGAGCGGTGCGACCATGCCGGCCGCCATGACCGCGGCCATGATCTTCAGCTGCGGGGCATCCATGGCGGTGCCTGCCGCCGAGAGTCCGGCGGTGGCGAAGCCGTAGGCGACCTTGTTGACGGGGCCGCCGAGGTCGAAGCCCATCATGGCGCCGAGGATGAGCCCGAGGATGAGCACACCGCCGCCGGTGAGGCTGCCGAGTCCCGCGTTGAGGCCGTCCATGAGCGCGACGATCGGGCGGCCGAGCACGGTGATGAAGAGGCCTGCGGTGACGAGCGTGGAGAGGAGCGGGATGACGACGACGGGCATGACGCCGCGGACCCCCTTGTGGACCTTCCAGCTCGAGATCCATTTGGCGACGAACCCGGCGAGCAGACCGGTGACGATGCCGCCGAGGAACCCGGCATTCATCGTCACGGCGACGGAGCCGGCGACGATGCCCGGGACGAGGCCCGGCCGATCGGCGATCGCGAAGGCGATGTAGCCGGAGAGGATCGGCACGAGGAAGCCGAACGACGCAGCACCGATGACGTAGGCGAGAGCCGCCCACGAGGTGAGGCTGGTGAGGTCGAAGTTCTGGGCGATGTTGTACTGGTCGTCGCCGACGAGGCCGTACTTGACGATCTCGATCGCTCCGCTCTCACCGAGGGCGATCTGCGCGAGCATGAAGGACACGGCGATGAGGATGCCGCCGGCGGCGACGAACGGGATCATGTAGGACACACCGGTCATCAGCCACTGCCGCAGCTTGGTGCCGAATCCGAGCCGTTCGGTCGCCTCGTCTTCGGTCCGTTCGTCGATGATCGCCGAGGCGGTGGCCTCGGTCGGTCCGGCTGCGGCCAGTTCGGCGGCCCTGCTGATGAGCTGGGGTCCCTCCGAGATCGCCTTCTTCACGCCGACGTCGAGAGTCGGTTTGCCGGCGAAGCGTGCCCGTTCCTTCACCTCGACGTCGTGGGCGAAGATGACGGCGTCCGCCGCGGCGATCTGCGCCGCGGTGAGCGGGGTCGATCCGGCTGAGCCCTGCGTCTCGACGATGATCTCGTGGCCGCCGCGCGGGCGGCGTTCTCGAGGGATTCGGCGGCCATGTACGTGTGGGCGATGCCGGTCGGGCACGAGGTCACACCGACGAACCGGAAGGTGCGGTCGGCCGACTCGGCGGACCTCGCTTCCGCGGACGGCGGCTCCGTGGACGGCGGATCCGTGGGCGACGGCTCCGTGGACGGCGATGAGGCGGGAACCGGGGCGGCCGCCTCGGCGGGGGTGTCGGCACCGTCCGTCGTCGGGGATCCGGCAGCCGTCGAGGGTCCGGCCGACGCCGGGGCTGTCGGCGACGTGGCAGCCGTCGCGGACGCGTCATCGTCGAGGTGGACCTGCTCCTCGACGATGGCGACGACCTCCGCCGGGGTCGCGGCGTTGAGCAGCGCCTGTCGGAAGTCCTCCTTCATCAGAGCGCGGGCGAGCTGTGGGAGGACCTTCATGTGGGCGTCCCCGCCGTCGGCGGGGGCCGCGATGAGGAAGACGAGGCGGGCGGGACCGTCCTTGGCACCCCACGGGATGCCGTCGGTGGTCCGGCCGAAGACGAGCGAGGGCTCGGTGATCGCGGCGCTGCGGGCGTGCGGGATCGCGATGCCTCCCGGCAGGCCGGTCGCGGTCTTCGCCTCGCGTTCCTCGACGTCGGCGACGAAGAGGTCGAGGTCGGTGCAGCGACCGGTGGCCACGAGGCACTCGGCGAGCCTCCGCGTCGCCGCGGACCGGTCGGCGTCGCCGAGGTCGAGCAGCACCTGTTCGTCATTGATCAGTGGCATGGCGGTTCCTTTCGTGACCCGGTGGGCGAGTCAGTCGTCCAGTGGCAGGGCGAGCTCGGGCTCGCGGGTGATCGACAGCGGGATGTCGACGAGGTGGGCAGGGGTGGGCACGGCGGTGCCTTCGAGCCGCACGGCGGCCGCACCCCACACCACTCCCTGGCTGAGAGCGCTCGCGGCACCGGCACCCTGGTCGAGTCCGAGCAGCAGGCCGGCGAGCATACAGTCGCCGGCTCCGACGGTGGAGACAGGGTCGGTGATGACCGCTGTCGCGTGGAGGGCCTCCTCGGCGGTGACGAGGACCGCACCGTCGCGGCCGAGGCTGACGGCGACGTTCTCGACGCCCGCTGCCACGAGCTCCCGCGCCGTGTCGATGACAGCTCCGAGGGTGTCAAGGGAGCGGCCGCAGAGTTCGGCGAGCTCGATGCGGTTGGGCTTGATGAGCGTCGGTGCGGCGGCGACGGCCGCCGCGAAGGGCGCCCCGGAGGTATCGACGGCCACCCTGGCCCCGCGAGCCTGGGCCTCGCGCACGAGCGCGGCGTAGAGGTCGGCGGGTGCTCCGGGCGGGAGGCTGCCGCAGCCGGCGATCCAGACACCGGGGGCGGCGTGCTCGAGCGTGGTCTCGAGCAGACTGTCGACGTCGGCGGCGGTGAGTGCGGGGCCGGCTTCGTTGAGCTTCGTCGTCGTCCCGCCGGGCTCGAGGACGCTGATGTTCATCCGCATGCTCTCGGCGATGGGGACGACCCTCGTGGGGGTGCCGTCCTCGGCGAGCAGCGTCTCGAACAGTGCGCCTTCGGGACCGCCCGAGGGCACGATGACGAGAGGGTCAGCACCCATCGCGGACAGCGCCCGACCGACGTTGACGCCTTTGCCGCCCGGGTCGACACGAGAGGCGTGCGCCCGCAGGACATGGCCGCGGCGCAGCGCGTCGACGGTGACGGCACGGTCGACACTGGGGTTCGGCGTGAGGGTGACGATCATACGGTCACGACCTCCGGTCCCGCGGCGCGCAGCTCTTCAGCGCTCTGGTCGCCGAGGTCGGTGTCCGTGATGATGAGGTCGACGGCGTCGATGCCTGCGAAGCGATGGAGGTGGACCTGCGCGGCTTTGCTCGAGTCCGCGACAAGGATCGACGAACGGCAAGCGTCGACCATGGCCCGCTTCGTTGCGGCCTCGGACTCGTCAGGCGTGGTGAGACCGCGGTCGACGTCGAACCCGTTGGTGCCGATGAACCCGACATCGATGGTGAGCTCGGACAGCGCCTCGGTGGTCCACCGTCCGACTGCGGCACCGGTGAGCTCGCGCACCCGACCGCCGAGCTGGAGGAGTGTGATCCCCGGTTTCGCCGCGAGGGCCGCGCAGATCATCGGGCTGTTGGCGACGACGGTGAGGGCCAGTTCGTCGGGAAGGGCCTGGGCGATCGCAAGAGTGCTCGTGCCCGCGTCGAGGAGGACGCTGCCGCCGTCGGGGATCTCCTCGAGGGCGCGCAGTGCGAGGCGCCGCTTCTCCGCGGCGCGGTGGCCGATGCGCTCCTCGAGCGCCGGTTCGAGAGAGAGGGCCTCGGCCGGGATCGCTCCCCCGTGCATGCGCTTGAGCAGTCCGCGCCGCTCGAGGACCGTGAGGTCCCGCCGGATCGTCTCGGCTGTCACATTGAGCTGATCAGCGAGGGCGGTGACCTCGACTCGGCCGCCGACCGGGCGGCGGCGAGGATGGTCTGTTGGCGTTCGGCGGCGTACACGGATTCATAATCTCACACATTCGGGCATAAACACAGCAAAACCAACATCTGTTTTGGGAATGTGTCACGCAGATGTGCTGAGCAGGGACAATGCCGACGAAGTGTGCCGCTCGGGCGCGGACATCAGGAGGCCCCGCGTTCCCTCCCTGACAAGGGAACGCGGGGCCTCATCGCGTGACCGGAACTGCCGGTCGCAGTCACGCGAGTCGTGGGCTTCTCAGAGGCGGGCCTACCGTTCGAGCTGACTGCCGCCGAGGGCACGCTGGAGCGGGATGCTCCCGTCCTGCCACGGGGTGATCGCCCAGACGACGGCGTAGGCGCCGAGGCCGACGACGGGAAGGAGGAAGGAGAGGAGGACGAGGATCCTCACGAGCCAGACGTTGAGCCGCGTGACCTTCGCCAGTCCCCCGGCGATGCCGCCGACGATCCGGTCGGGTCCGCGGCGGAAGCCGATCTTGCGGATGGAGTCGAATATCGCGTTCATGTCTTCGACACTACGCCGCGCTCACGCCGCCCCACAGGGGTGAAGACCTGAGACTCGACTGAGGAAACCCATAATCTGCGAAGCACCGGGAGGGTGACGGCGAGGGCCGGCATCGGGACTCGGCTTCGGGATATCGGCATCGGGACCCGGCCCCCGCCTCGGCGAGGAGTCCCCCACACCCGGACTACGCGGTCCGGCGCAGCTCAGCTCCGGAGACCTTCTCGGTGACGTCGAAGCGCTCCCGGTACCGGCCGGTGAGCAGGCACCACTGTGAATAGAGCGCGGTGCCGGAGTTGAAGACGAGAAGGGTGAGCGGGTAGAGCAGCCACTGCAGCCACATCGTCACGCTCCGCAGCGGCGGCACGTGGACCGGGCGCGGGGGCAGCAGGGCACGGAAGACGACGACGGAGACGATGAGCCCGATCATTCCCAGCTGTTGGACGAGACCGACGGTCATCGGCATCCGCTCGATGAACTCGGTCGCCTGACCGGTCTGGGTGGCGACGACGAAGGGGATCCACCCTCCGACGGCGATGATCACCGAGATCGTCGCGAGGCTGACGTGGCCTTCGAGCAGAGAGAGGAAGCGGAGGAATCCGGGCCAGAACGGGGATCTGGCGTCCCCGGCGAACACCCTCACCCCGACGTAGGGGACGTCGCTCGCACCGTACGACCAGCGGCTGAGCTGCTTGAACTGTGCGACCATCGTCTGCGCGAAGCTGCCGGCGAGCACGGCGTCCTGGTAGATCGGGACGTGGACGGGCACGACCCGATAGTCGCCGTCGAAGTGGAACCAGCTGCGCCAGTACTGGTGGCCGTCCTCGACGATCGTCCGCGTCGACCAGAACCCCATGTCGATGAGCGCCGGCAGCGGCTGGGAGTGCGAGGCGAAGTTGCGCAGCGCGAAGAGCCGCACCGTCGTCGTGAGGTTCCAGAAGCAGTTCGCGCTCGCGACCACCCGCGACGGCGCGGGCGCATCCCAGATGTTCGTGATGTAGAGGCTGATCGGCTGGAACGAGACCCTGGCCCGGTCCGGCGCGATCGCATACTCGTAGGCGACGCAGTCGAAGTACGACTCGTGCGGGATGTTGTCGCAGTCGAGGGTGGTGACGATGACCCGCTCCGGGTCGATGGCCTCCTCCCGCACCCAGGCGGCGAGCGCCCGCCCCGCGTGCGTGATGTTCGCGCCCTTGCCGGCGATCTCACCGGGGACGCCCGCGGGATGGGGGACGAGTTCGAACGCCCGGAACCGGTCACCGTAGACCGCGGCGAGGCGGCGGGCGGTCTCCGCCATCGCCGGACCCCCGCGCTCCTCGTAGGCGAAGAAGACGACGATCTGTCCTGGCGAGGTCGACGTGTGCAGGAGGGCCCGGATCGTTCCCGCGATGACCTCGAAGGGTTCGTTGTAGGCGGCCACGACGACGGCATGGATGAGCGTGGAGGGGCGCATCACCGAAGCGGGATCCGCACGCACCCGAGTGACCTCGGCGAGGTGCTCGGCGGCACGGAACCCGCCGAGTGGGACCGGGAGCGGCGCACGCCCATCCATCGCCCGTTCGAGGTCGACGAGCCGGGCCCTCCAATCGACGCGGGCGGCCCGTCGGTAGCGGGCGAACCCGCGGGCGACGTCGACGGCCCCGCGCATCGCCCGGACGAAGGTGAGGCCGACGATGGTGAGGACGTAGACCGCGCCGAGCATCGCGTCGACGAACGGGAGGACGAAGACGAGCGCGATCGCCGTATAGCTGATGAGCGCCGGCAGCGCCTCGAAGAAGCGGTACGCCCGGGTGCGCTCACCGGTCGGCAGTTCGATGTCCGCCGAGGCGGAGGTCCGGGTCCGAGGGGTCCGGACGAGAGCGGAGGGAAGACTGGGCCTGACGGGGAGATCGGTGCCGCGCATGAGGCGGTCGATCCCGGAGGTCGGTTCACCACTGATTCTCACAGTGTTGATCCTGCGGGGGGATTCTGACCTGGGGTTGATCCGCAGGTGCAGGCCAGGTGAACACTTGGAGACGGCAAGCCCGGTTGTCAGGGCATGCGACCTCGGCTCCTCCCCGCTGATTCCGGAACCACCTCGGGGGTCCTCACACCCAGAGCACTTCGGCCTGGGCTCGCACCCGGCCGGCGGCGACATGGTCGGCGAGGACGAGCGCACCGTCGAGGGGACTGCCCGCCGCTTCGACGACGGCGGCGTCGGGGCGCCGATGCTGCGCTTCGGCGCGGAAGGCCTCGAGCAGCGCCTCCCCTGCCTGGGTGAGCCCACCGGTCACC
>NZ_JBNFOM010000039.1:0-19889 GCF_057364785.1 Brevibacterium sp. LAARM2_SD2
TGCGGTGGTGATAGTGGTGGGGAAACGCCCGGTTAACCGTTCCGATCCCGGTAGCTAAGCCCATGTCATGCTGATGGTACTGCAACTTGGTGGTTGTGGGAGAGTAAGTGACTGCCGCAATTCTTTTGGTGGGGGCACTCCTTATGGGGGGTGCCCCCACTTTTTGCATTCACGACTGTCTCTGCCCCTATCGTCATGTCGTCAGCGACAGTGTCATGAAGACACTGTGCGAATCCGCACGGTAGCTCCCGAAGGGCTCGGTCTCGACGAATCCGGCCTTGCGGTACAGGGCCCGGGCCGGCGCGAAGAACTCCATGCTCCCCGTCTCGAGGGACACCCGTTCGACCCCGCGTGAGCGCGCGTCACCGAGCGCATGCTCGAGCAGACGGGACGCGACCCCTTTCCCGCGATGCACCGGAGAGGTCCGCATGCTCTTGATCTCCTCATGCCCGGGCTCAAGCTCGGCGAGGGCGATCGTGCCGACGAGGAAGGGCTCATCGTGTGCCGCCCACAGTCGCACACCGGGGCTCTGCAGTCCACTCGCGTCGAGGGCATGCCGTGATTCCTCCGGCGCCGTCGGGGACATATCGGCGAGGTGCTGCTGGAGGAAATCGAGGAGGGCCGGATCGGAGAAGTCGGCCGGAGCGATCGTGATCATGGCTTCATTCAACGGTGCCGCTGTCCCGCGGTCAATCCGCGCAGAACTCCATCCAGGCCGCACCCTTCCTCTGTGCCCGGGTCAGGGTGGGGTTTTCCCGCCCTCGGTCGGTGTGGATTCCGGATGGAGCGGACCGCCTCGGCGCGCATAGCCTGAAGCCATGCGCAACGACACAGCACCCACTCAGGTCCAGCCGGATGCCGACGATGCGGCGGCACGGCCGTCACGGGCACGGTCGATCCTCCGCAGCGCACTCTGGGCAGCCCACTGGGTGCTGCGCATCTGGCTCGCCGGGTACCTGCTCATCTACGGATGGTCGAAGGTTTACCTCGTCCAGATGGGCTATGCGGACTTCTCCGATGCTCTCGTCCAATACGGTGAGATGAGCCCGATGGGCGTGCTCTGGCGATTCATGGCGTTCTCTCCCACGGTCCAGGTGCTCGCCGGCCTTGCCGAGGTGCTCGCGGCGGTCCTCCTCCTCTTCCGGCGCACCGTGTGGCTCGGCGCGCTCCTCGCCGCTGTCGACATGTCCGTCGTCTTCCTGCTCAACCTCACCTTCGACGTCCCGGTCAAGCAGCTGTCGGGCCTCATGGCCGTGGCCGGGATCGTGCTGCTGGCTCCGAACCTCATCCGCCTCGGCCGCTTCCTGCTCGGGCTGCCCACCGGCCGGCCCGTCCACGGTCGCATCTCGTCCCACCGGATCGTCGTCGCCGTCACGAAATGGACGTCACCCGCTCTCGCGCTGCTCCTCATCATCGGGTCGGGAGTGGCCTTCGGGCTCCGCGCGAACTGGGGTCAGCCCGACCCCGTGCCCGCAGTCGCCGGGGTCTACCGGGCGACGGACAGCGGCAGCCGCACCCTTGAGGGTGCCGAAATCAGCCAGGTCGCTTTCGGGCAGAATGCGTTCGACGGCCGAGCGCGTCTGAGCATCCGCTACGCCGACGGGAGCTTCCAGGACGGCAGGTACACGGTGAGCGCCGCCGACCCCGGGGCCGACGACAGCGGGCGGCTCGACGTCACCCTCTTCCCGAAGCTCGACGGTGATCAGGGACTCGTCCGCGATCCGGTGCTCGAGACCTCACTCGACTACGCGATCGACTCCTCGGGGCAGGTGCGGCTGACCGGCGACGGACTCGACGTCACCCTCGTCAGCGACCCCGAACGGCGCTACCTCTTCGACCGCGAGTTCAGCTGGGAGCCGAGCGAGCCGATCAACCGGTGATTGACCGGCTCCGCGATGCTGTGCGCGCACGACAGGAGCGACTGAGGCGCCGCACCACCCGGTGCGGCGCCTCAGTGTCGGCAGTGGACGATGCTCAGCGGCCGAAGAGCCGCGAGAACAGTCCCTTCTTCTTCCCCTTGGGCTCGTCCGTCGTGGACTCGTCAGCGGCCCGCTCAGCGGCGTGCTCGTCCCGCTGAGCGGCGGGAGTCTCGGTCGGTGCCTCTGCCTCGGTGCGATCAGCCGGCGGCGCGGTCTCGGCTGCGGGAGCTGCCGTCTCGGTGGAGGTCTCGCCGGCGGACGGCTGCCGCGGCTCCGCGGGCTCGGTGCGACGGCCGGCGGCATCCTCGCCGTCGCCCTGCGTCGTGGACTCCGACGGAGCGCCGGCCCCGTCGTCTCCGAGGTTCGCTCGTCCGCCGCGGTCCCTGCCGACGCCGCTGCCGCGGTCCCTGCCGAAGCGGCTGCCGCAGGGGAGCGGTCCGCGCCCGCGGCAGCTGCACGGTCCGGGGACTCAGCTGCAGGGGACCCAGCCGCAGGGGTGCCGGCGGCGGTCGACGGTTCCTGCGGCGCCGCCTCGGTGACGGTGATGCCGGTGATCCGGGAGAACTGGTCGGCCGCCTCGCCCTCGAGCGGGGCATGGACTTCGCAGTTGGAGATGCGGCTCTGCTCATCGAAGCTGAGATCGGCGCTGCCGTCGGCGAAGAGCATGCGGACACCGCCGTCGGGCAGCTCGGCGGTCGGAATCCCGCGCCGGTCGGCGTACGCCGCGAGCGCGGCCCGATGATCGTCGACCGTCGTCTGCGTCAGCCCCTGCATGAGCGCCCTCACGGACGCCTTGACGGTGGGTGCGGGCAGGGCGAGGGCGGGGGAGTCGACGAGCACCCACACGGTCGTGCCGGCACCGGCGGCGGCCGGATAGTGCGCCCACTTGCCCGTCGCCTCCTTCGCCGCGAGCGTGAGCCGCAGGGCGAGCTCGTCGTCGAGGTCGATCTCCGGCGTGACGAGATCGCTGATGCCCTCCGCGGCACCGAACTTCCGCACCTCGTGGGCGAGGCCGACGACCGCCTCGGGGAACCCGTTGATGTTCTCCCAGCCCCACAGCCACGTGCCCTGCGAACTCGATTCGGAGCCGACGAGGTGGGGGCGGGTGCGCAGCGGCTCCCCGCCCTCGACGTCGAAGGTCAGAGTGGGGTCTGCGGAGAAGTCCACCTCCCAGGCGGCGCCGGCGATGACGCTGCCGAAGTGCGTCTGCATCTCCGTGGAGAGGAAGACGGCGCGATTGACGAGATCCTGCAGTGTTGTGCTCATGATTTCCAGCCTACGGGGACGTGTCGAAGATGCGAGGAGGCACGCGGAACCGGCGTCCGTGTCAGTGCCGCGTGGTCCACTGGATTCGAGAACAGTACCATGGCACGCTCTTGCGAAGGAGGACGATCGATGTAGGATGGTTCGTTGCGCTCTTCCAACTCATGACGCCGTCATGTCGGCTTCTCACATCCAGGACGGACACTGTGGCACTTCTGCGCCTCACCCTGAAATACGCGAAATCCTATTGGCTCTTCATCGTCTTCGTCGTCATCCTCCAGCTGGCCTCGACGATCGCCGCTCTCTACCTGCCCAGCCTCAACGCCCGGATCATCGACGAAGGCGTCGCCGCCGGCAACACCGACTTCATCTGGTCGACGGGCATGACGATGCTCATCGTCTGCTTCGTCCAGGTCATCACCGCGGTCACCGCGATCTTCTTCGGTGCCCGCACCGCGATGGGCGTGGGCCGCGACATCCGCCGCGCGATCTACAGCCATGTCGACAGCCTCTCGACCCTCGAGGTGGGGAAGTTCGGCAGCGCGACCCTCATCACCCGCAACACCAATGACGTGCAGCAGGTGCAGATGCTCGTGCTCATGACGCTCAACTTCATGGTCTCGACACCGATCATGTGCATCGGCGGCATCATCATGGCCCTGCGCGAGGATGCGGGACTGTCCTGGCTCGTCTGGGTCTCCGTGCCGACGCTCTTCATCGTCGTCGGCATCCTCGTCGTCCTCCTCATGCCGCTCTTCCGCCGCATGCAGGATCAGGTCGACGACATCAACGGCGTCCTCCGTGAGCAGATCACCGGCATCCGCGTCATCCGCGCCTTCGTCCGCGAGCCCTTCGAAGCCGACCGGTACGCCGACGCGAACCGCGCCCTGACCGAGACCTCCGTCAAGGTCGGCAACCTCTTCGTCCTCATGTTCCCCGCGATCATGATGATCCTCCACATCGCCACCGCCGCCGTGCTCTGGTTCGGCGGCCACCGCGTCGATGCGGGTCAGATGGAGGTCGGCTCGCTCACCGCGTTCCTCCAGTACCTCCTCCAGATCCTCGTCGCCGTGATGATGGGCGTGTTCATGATGATGATGATCCCGCGCGCCGTCGTCTGCGCCGAGCGCATCTGCGAAGTCCTCGAGACCACCTCGTCGATGGTCGTCCCCGACGGCGTCGACGAACTCCCGCGCCGAGGCGAGCTGGAGTTCCGGAATGTCACCTTCGGCTATCCCGGAGCCGAGGTCCCCGTCCTCGAGGACCTCTCGTTCACGGCACGACCGGGCACGACGACGGCGATCATCGGATCGACGGGTTCCGGCAAGTCGACGATCGTGGGACTCATCCCGCGCCTCATCGACCCGCAGTCGGGTCAGGTGCTCATCGACGGAACACCGGTCAGCGCCTTCAACCGTCACCAGCTCGCCGAGGTCGTCGGCCTCGTGCCGCAGAAGCCCTACCTGTTCTCCGGCACGATCGCCTCGAACCTGCGCTTCGGCAGCGAGCACGCCGACGACGCGCAGCTGTGGGAGGCGCTGGAGACCGCGCAGGCCGCGGACTTCGTCGCCGAGAAGCCGGGCGGGCTCGACGAGAGCGTCTCCCAGGGCGGCACGAACTTCTCCGGCGGCCAGCGGCAGCGCCTCTGCATCGCCCGCGCGCTTGCCGCGAAACCGCTCGTCTACGTCTTCGACGATTCGTTCTCCGCGCTCGACGTCGCCACCGACGCCCGACTGCGCGAGGCCCTGGCCGAGACGACGGGGGAGGCGACGGTCATCGTCGTCGCCCAGCGCGTGTCGACGATCCGCGAGGCCGATCAGATCCTCGTCCTCGACGACGGGAAGATCGTCGGCCGCGGCACCCACGACGAACTGCTCGAGACGAACCCGACCTATCAGGAGATCGTCGAATCCCAGCTGACCGCGGAAGGAGTGAACTGACATGGCGAAGAAGGATCCCGTCGACACGACGACCGCAGAGACGTCCGGCACGACCGCTGCCACCGCCGAGGCCGAACTCGCCGAGGACTTCATCCCCTCCGAAGCCGACGGAGACATGTTCGGCGGCACCCCGCCGCGGAAGGCCAAGCACTTCTGGCCCTCGGTCAAGCGCCTCTTCGGACTCATGGCCGACGAGAAGGCGGGACTCGTCAAGGTCGTCCTCCTCGTCATCGGCTCGGTCGTCCTCACCGTCATCGCCCCGAAGGTGCTCGGCAAGGCGATGGACGTCGTCTACTCCGGAGTCATCGGCTCCCAGCTGCCGGCGGGCGCGAACATCGAGGACATCATCGCCGGCGCCCGTGCCGAAGGCCGCGACGACTACGCCGACATGCTCGCGACTGCCGGAGTCGTCCCCGGTCAGGGCATCGACTTCACGGCACTCGGGCAGATCATCATCGTCGTCCTCCTCATGTACCTCGTCGCCTCGATGCTCATGTGGGCGCAGGGCTACATCCTCAACGCCCTCGTCATGCGCGTCGTCTACCGCCTCCGTGAGGACATCGAGCGCAAGATCAACCGGCTCCCGCTGCGGTACTTCGACACGCGGCAGCGCGGGGATGTCATGTCGCGGGTGACGAACGACGTCGACAACATCCAGCAGGCCCTCCAGCAGGCGTTCTCCCAACTCGTCCAATCGGCGCTGACGATCGTCGGCATCGGCGTGATGATGTTCATCGTCTCGTGGCAGCTCGCGCTGCTCGCCCTCATCGCCCTGCCGCTGTCGGCGATAATCGCCGGCGTCATCGGCTCCCAGGCGCAGAAGAAGTTCAAGGCGCAGTGGAAGTACACCGGTGAGGTCAACGGCCACGTCGAGGAGTCGTTCTCGGGGCTCGACGTCGTGCGGGCCTTCGGCCGCGACAAGGTCATGCTCGACGAGTTCGACCGCCGCAACGAAGAGCTCTACGCCGCATCGTCGGGGGCCCAGTTCGTCTCCGGGATGATCATGCCCTCGATGCAGTTCGTGTCGTACCTCAGCTACGTCCTCATCGCCGTCGCCGGCGGCCTGCGGGTCGCCTCGGGGCAGATGACGCTCGGCGATGCGACCGCGTTCATCCAGTACTCGCGGGAGTTCTCGCAGCCGATCTCGGAGATGGCCGGAGTGGCGAACATGCTCCAGTCCGGTGTCGCCTCGGCCGAGCGCACGTTCGAGCTCCTCGACGCCGACGAGGAGGAGCCCGACGAGGCGACGGCCGCGCTGCCTCCGCGGACTCCCGGGCGGGTCGACTTCTCGCATGTCAGCTTCCGCTACACCGAGGACACCCCGCTCATCGAGGACGTCTCCTTCACGGCTGATCCCGGCCACACGGTCGCGATCGTCGGTCCCACGGGCGCCGGCAAGACGACGCTGGTCAACCTCGTCATGCGCTTCTACGAGCTCACCGGCGGGACGATCTACCTCGACGGGGTCGACATCCGCGATCTCACCCGTGCCGACCTCCGGTCGCACGTGGGCATGGTGCTCCAGGATGCGTGGCTGTTCGAGGGCTCGATCCGCGACAACATCCGGTACGGACGACTCGACGCCACCGACGAGGAGGTCATCGACGCCGCGAAGGCGACGATGGTCGACCGCTTCGTCCGGCAGCTGCCCGACGGCTACGACACCGTCATCGACGCCGACGGTGGCAGCGTCTCTGCCGGTGAGCGCCAGCTCATCACGATCGCCCGGGCGTTCCTCGCCGATCCCTCGCTGCTCATCCTCGACGAGGCGACCTCGTCGGTGGACACCCGCACCGAGCTGCTCGTGCAGCAGGCGATGGCGGCCCTGCGCACCGACCGGACGTCGTTCGTCATCGCGCACCGACTCTCGACGATCCGCGATGCCGACACCATCCTCGTCATGGAGAACGGTGCGATCGTCGAGCACGGCAACCACGAGGAGCTCCTCGCCGCCGAGGGCGCGTACTACCGCCTCTACATGTCGCAGTTCCGAGGTGAGGACGCCGAGGAGCACTTCACCGCTGAGGTCCTCGCCGAGGCGGAGACCGAACCCGGGCTCGCCGCCGATGCCGCGGCGCTGGCCGAGGACGCCGGCGACGCCGCAGTGGCCGAGGAGGCTTCCACGGGGTCGACGGAGCCTGCCGCTGGGGCGACGGAGCCTGCCGCTGGTCCGCGGGAATCAGGCGAGGTCAGGGACGAGTCCGGCGTGCGGAACGACGCGTCGACCGACCCGGGCGGGCGCTCGGAGGCTCAGCCGCCGCTCGGCGGGAGGGGAACGGACTGACCGAACCGAGGCAGGACAGGCCGTCCTCCGCAGAAGGCCCCCGAGGGACACTCGGGGGCCTTCGCCGTCCCCGACCAGCGGAGCGGCCGGCCTCGTCCCGTGGGTGCGCACACCCACTCTGCGGCGCGCATGTCAACAGGTTCCGGTGGTAACGATTTTCAGGCTCCGACGGCAGGGTCTGCCGAATCGTGATGTCGGCATGGCGGCCTGTGCGAAGTCCTCGGATCGGTCGACACCGCCTGCCTGACGGCCTGCGGATCGAGCGGAGAATCCGGTGCCACCTGGGCCACCGGGTTGCCGGCGTGAGAGCAGCGTCCGGCCCCGCGACAGACCCCGCCGTGCGCGCCGATCATCCGAACAGTGACGGAACGATAACAGGACGCCGTGACCTGCATCACAGAATCGTCATGAACTCAATGTTCATAAGTCCCCGGACGGGGCGCACAGACGTAGTGTCCTCGACAAGCAGCCACGAGCACCGTGGCAGCTCCAGGCCCCGCTGGAAGGACGATCATGAAACGCCTCATCCTCGCGACGACGGTGGCACTCGCCGTCGCCACCATGGGCTCCCTGCCGGCCGCCGCCTCCGTGGCAGCGGACGGAGCAGCGGGGCAGACAACCCTCATGGCCATGCCGGATCCCGACGGCACCGCCGACGGCGGAACCCCGCCCGGCGACACCACGGACACGGGCACCGACACCGGCACGGACACCGGCACGGACACCGGCGCCGATGACTCCACGTCGCAGGGAACCGACGACAGCTCCGGCGGTGACATGAGCACTGCCGACACCTCGGGCAGCGACGACTCCACCGGCAGCGATGACTCGTCCGGCGCGACGGACGAAGCCGCGACCGATGGCTCCACCGATCTCTCGACTCCCGCCGAAGCGGACGTCGAAGGCACCCCCACCGAGACCCCGACCGAATCCCCCACAGATGAGCCGATCGACGCCACCATGTACCTCGAGTCCGATGAGGTCACGGTGTCGGACCTCAGCGACCCCGACAAAGGCATTCGATTCTTCGTCGACGGTGTCCTCGCAGGAGATGACATCGGATGGGGCGACGGCGACGGCACCCATGCAACCGTGGACTCCGACGGTTCATTCACCGGTGTGTACTACACCGAGGGCGCCTACGAGCCCGGCGACACCGTCACGGTGACCGTCAGCGTTCAGCGGGGCGACCAGAACGAGACGTATTCGGCCAGCGCCACCGTCGTCGGTGACGAGACCGAGCCGCCGCCATCGGGCACGACTCTCGACATCACCCCGGGTTCGCAGCAGGTCTCCGACTTCCTCACCAGCGGTGTGACCGTGATGATGTCCGGCTGCCGGATGGATTCCGACGTCAACATCATGATCACCACCGCCTATGACCCGGATACCGTGGTCTTCGAAGCGAGCCAGGAAGCCGGTGAGGACACCGCCGCCGTGGTGACCTGGGTGCCCGAGGTCGGCGATACCGACCCGGTCGCATTCATCGGGCGATACCTCGTCACGGCCGATTGCGGTGACATGTTCCAGGAGGGCACGTTCACCGTCACCGCGGACGGCGATGAGACTCTTGAGCCCACCCTCTCGGTCTGGCCTGAGACGATCTCCGGCGCCGACTTCGTCAACCGCGACAAGGGCGTGACGATGGCGGTCGTCGATTGCCTGGTCGCCGATGAGGTCCGCTTCCAGGTCTGGAACAGCAGCGACGTCCTCCTCTACGACCGGACGGCCCCGGCCGACGGCGGAGATGTCGCCGCGGTGCAGACCTACGGTCTGGAGAACGATCCCGCGGCGTACGTCGGCAAGTACACCGTCCAAGCCACCTGCGGCGACTACGTCATGAACAGCGGGTTCACGGTCACCGGCTCCGGTGGCGGTGGCGGCGGCGGCAACGGCGGGGGCGGTTCCGGCGGCGGCAACAACGGGTCGATGCCCCGCACCGGTGCAGAACTCACCGGCCTCGGCGCCGGCGCCATCCTCATCCTCGCAGGAGCGGGAGCGGTCCTCTTCGCCCGCCGCCGCGGACAGATGAAAGGATGACAGAACTCCCGTCAGGTCGGTGATTCGTCCCGGCCGGACGGCGAAACGAGATCGGTCCCGGTCCCCGAGGTTGAGTCGGGGAACCGGGACCGATTCGCGTGTTTGGTCTCAGCGGGACGCGAGCAGAGTGCGCACGGCGGACGAGAAGAACCCCTGCCCGTCGACGCCGGTGCCCGCGGGGCCGTAGCCGGCCTCGACGGCATGCTCGGGGTGGGGCATGAGTCCGACGACGTTGCCCGCCTCGTTCGTGATGCCGGCGATGTCACGCAGCGAGCCGTTGGGGTTGAGGCCCTGGTAGCGGAAGACGACGCGACCGGTCGCCTCGAGCTCGTCGAGCACCTCGTCGGTGGCGACGTAGCCGCCCTCGCCGTTCTTCAGCGGGATCGTGATCGTCTGTCCCTGCTCGTAGTCGCCGGTCCACGCGGTGTCCGCGTTCTCGACGAGGAGATCCTGGTCGCGGCAGACGAAGTGCTGCTCCTCGTTGCGGATGAGCGCCCCGGGCAGAAGATGGGACTCGCAGAGGACCTGGAAGCCGTTGCAGATGCCGAGCACCGGCATGCCGGCGTTCGCGGCCGCGACGACGGCGTCCATGATCGGGGCGAAGCGGGCGATCGCTCCGGCCCGCAGGTAGTCCCCGTAGGAGAACCCGCCGGGCAGGATGACCGCATCGACGCCGGAGAGCGTCGAGTCGGCGTGCCAGAGATTGACCGCCGAGGCGCCCGCGAGGGTGACCGCGCGCGCCGCGTCCCGGTCGTCGAGGGTGCCGGGGAACGTGACGACGCCGATCCTCGGACCGGACGCCGAGGCGGTTGCCGAGTCGGTCGCGGCGGTGGCCGTCATCAGGCGTCCTCGGCGACGCGGACGGCGACGACGTTCTCGATGACGGGGTTCGACAGGAGAGTCTCGGCGGCTTCGCGCGCCTGGGCGAGCACCTCGTCGGTGGCTTCTCCCTCGACCTCGAGTTCGAAGCGCTTGCCCTGCCTGACCTCACCGAAACCGGGGAACCCCAGTCGAGCGAGACCACCGGAGATCGCCTTGCCCTGCGGGTCGAGGATCTCGGGCTTGGGCATCACTTCAACGACGACACGTGCCATGCGTGTTTGACTCCTTCACAACGGGGCGCGGGAGCTCCTCCCGCGCTCGGGAAGAGTCTATCAAGCGCGCAGAGGAGCCCGGCCCGGCGGCTCAGGAGTCGAAGCCCATGCCGACGGCGTCGAGGACCTTGAGCAGCGGGCCGCGCCTGCCCTGGTTCTCATCGGCCTTGATGAGAGCGTTCGTCGTCATCCTGATGCCGAGCCACGCCACCGGTTCGGGCGGGAACGGCAGCGGCCGCCTGCGCACCATCTCCAGCTGCGTCAGCTCGGTCTCCTCACCGGAGAGCAGGTCGAGCATGACGGTGCCGGCGAACCGGGAGGCGCCGACGCCGAGGCCGGTGAACCCGGCCGCCATCGCGACCTTCCGGTCGTAGGCGGTGACGAAGAACGCGAAGAACCGGGAGCACGTGTCGATGGCCCCACCCCACTTGTGGGTGAACCTCACGTCCGCGAGCTGCGGGAACGTCTCGAAGAAGTGCTGGGCGAGGGTTTCGAAGGTCTCCCGGTTCTGGTCGTACTTCCACGACACCTGCCGCCCGTAGTGGTAGACGGCGTCCCAGCCGCCGAAGAGGATGCGGTTGTCGGCCGTGAGCCGGTAGTAGTGGAAGCGGTTCGCGCAGTCGCCGATGCCCTGCCGGCCCTCCCAGCCGATCGCCGCCATCTGGTCGTCGCTGAGCGGTTCCGTCATCAGCGCATAGTCGTAGACGGGCACGGTGTGGAGGCTCGCCCGCTTGAGGAGGGAGGGGAAGACGTTCGTCGCCAGTGCCACCCGCTGCGCCGTGATCGTCGCCGTTCCGGCCGCCGTGGCGGCACCGGAGACCGGTTCGGTGGTCACCGCGACCGTCTGCTTCCGGTCGCTGACGTCGGTGACCTTCGTGCCCTCGTAGACCTCGACACCGAGGTCCCGGATGACGCGCAGCAGCTCCCAGCACAGCTTCGCCGGGTTGAGCATCGCGACCTCCCGCGAGTCCCACAGCGCGCCCTTGTACGTCGGGGACTTCACGATCGTCGCGAGCTCCTCCTGGGTGAGGAAGACGAACCCGGCATCGGGGTCGTGGGCCTCCCGCAGACCGGGGACCTGGTAGTCCTCGGTCGCGACGTCGAGTTCGCCGGTGCGTTCGAACTCGCAGTCCATGCCGTAGCGGACGACGGCGGCCTCGATCGCGTCGAGGTTCTCCCGGCCGAGGGCTGCCAGGCGCTCGTTCTCCGCCGGCAGGTGCGACTCGCCGTTGTCGTAGCCGTGGGTGAGGCTGGCTGCGCAGAACCCGCCGTTGCGGCCCGAGGCCGCCCAGCCGACGGTGTTCGCCTCGAGGAGGACGACGTGCCGGTCGGGGTCGCGCTCCTTCGCCTGGAGGGCCGTCCACAGCCCGGTGAACCCGCCGCCGACGACGACGAGATCGGCCTCGAGGTCGGCCGCCAGCGGCGGCAGCGGCTGCGGCCGGGCGTCGGTGTCGAGCCAGAACGGTACGGTGGAGGCGTCGGCCAATGCGGCTTTGACGTCCATGTCACTTCGCTTTCTGCCTTGCGGCATCGCTTCTGCCTGCCGGCGGTCGGTCCGCCGAACGGCACTGGTGGTGCTGGTACTGGTGGTGCTGGAACTCATGGTCGCTGGTGGGGATTCGCACCGCCTCGGCGCTCATCCTGCCATGGTCTTGATGATCTCCGTCGAACTGCCGCCGGACCGGCGCAGCGCGAGCGCGCAGATCGCCAGGGCGATGAGCGTGAGGACGAACATCAGCGTCGAGATCGCCGCCACCTCGGGGCGCAGGGCCACCTTGACGGCGGAGAAGATGTAGACCGGCCACGGCGTCGAGCCCGGCAGCTGCACGAAGCTCGAGAGGATCGTGTTGTCGAGGCTGAGCGTGAACGCCATGAGGGCGCCGGCGAAGATGCCGGGGGCCGCGATCGGCAGGGTGACCGAGCGGAACGTCGCCCACGAGGTCGCCCCGAGATCCGCCGAGGCCTCCTCGAGCTGCCGGTTCATCCCCGCCAACCGCGCCCGCACGATGAACGTGACGACGGCCATCGAGAACATCGCATGGGAGATGATGAGGCGGACCATGCCGGAGTTGAACGGGGTGAGGCCCCAGTCGACGCCGAGGGTGACGAACCACGGCAGGAATGCGATGCCGTCGACGATCTCCGGGGTGAAGAGCGTGATGCCGAGGACGACGGTGAGGCCGACGGCCCACCACACGCCGCTCTTCGCCCGGGCCAGGGCGACCCCGCCGAGGGTGCCGAAGAACGTCGCGACGAGCGACGAGCCGACGGCCGCCTGGAGGCTCGTGATCACCGAGTTGACGATCGTGTCGTTGCTCAGGCCCGAGGTGTAGGCGCGGAAGCCGAACTCGTCGAAGTTCGCGAGCACCGTGCCGTTGTTGAACGAGTACGCGACGATGACGATGATCGGCAGGAAGAGGTAGATGAAGACGAGGACGCCCCAGATCGTGAGCAGCCGGTCGGTGAGCGGTCGATGTGCTGTGAACGCCATGGTCATGCCTTCCCGTTGGTCAGCGGAACGCTGTTCGTGCGCGCCGCGATGAGCTGCCCGACCTTGAGGATCGCGAAGCCGACGCCGACGACGATGAGCGTGGAGATGATGAGGATGACCGCCATGGCCGCCCCGAGCGCCCAGTCCTGAGCGGCGTTGAACTGCTCGGCGATGAGCTGCCCGACCATCGATCCGCTCGCCCCGCCGAGGACCGTCGCAGTGACGTAGTCGCCGTTGAGCGGGATGAAGACGAGCAGGCAGCCGGAGATCACGCCCGGCATCGCCATCGGCAGGGTGACCCGGAGGAACGTCTTCACCTTGCCCGCGCCGAGGTCGTAGCTGGCTTCCCGCAGCTTCTGGCCCGACCGGTCGATCGCGACGAAGAGGGGCAGGATCATCAGCGGCAGGTAGTTGTAGACGACGCCGATCTGCACCGCGGCATGGGTGTAGAGGATGTCGAGCCGATCCTCGGTGAGGCCGAGGCTCATCAGTCCCTCGGAGACGAACCCGTTGGGGGAGAGGATGATCTGCCAGCCCAGGGTGCGCACGAGGAAGTTCGTCCAGAACGGGACCATGACGAGGGCGAGAGCGAGCCCGCGGTGGGCCGGGGCGATCTTCACCGCGATCCAGTAGGCGAAGGGCAGGGCGATGATGAGGCAGAGGAACGTCCCGAGCAGGGAGATCCGCAGGGTGGCGAGGAACGTCGAGATGAACGCCGGGGTGAGCGCCTCGGGGAAGCGATCGAAGCTGAGCTCATCGAGCGCGACCGCGGTGTAGATGTCGGGTTTGTACCCGAAGCTGAAGAAGATCACCATCGCCACCGGGATGACGAAGAAGAAGACGACGTAGGCCCAGGTCGGGAACGACAGGGCCGCCGCCCCGAAGATTCTGTTGCGCAGCGGGATCATGCTCCCGACCTCCTCTTGGCCTCGGTGAGTGTGTCGACGAGCAGCTGGATCTTGTCGTTGAAGACCCCGGCCTCGAGCCGGTCGAGGACCTCCTGCGGCGGGAAGATCATGTCGAGGCCTTCGACACCGGCTTCCTTCGCCTTCTCCTCGGAGCCCTGCACGCCGATCGGGTAGCCGATGTACTCGATCTGCTCGAGCGAATTGGCGGGATCGATCATGAAGTTGATGAACGCATGTGCGGCGTCGGGATGCGGTGCCCCCGTCGCGATCGCCCACGTGTCCATCCAGAGGTTCGCCGAGGGAGTCGGGAAGACGAACTTCCAGTTCTCGGGATCCTCGACCTCGCCGAAGCCCTGCCGGGCGTCGCCGTTGTAGGAGTGCATGAGCGTGAAGCTGCCCTGGATGATGCCCGTCGAGGCGCTGCCGAAGTACGCCCGCACATGCGGGGCGACCTGGTCGACGATGATCGCGCGCGCCTCGGCGATCTCCTGTTCGTTCGTCGTGTTGATGCTGTAGCCCAGGCTCGTCAGACCGATCGAGGAGACCTCGAGCGCATCGTCGAGGAGCGAGGTCTTGCCCGAGGCCTCGTTCTGAGCGGCGTCGATGAAGTCCTGCCACGACGTCATCTCCCGGGTGATGACGTCGGTGCGGTACGCGTACCCGGTCGTGCCCCACGCCTTGCAGATCGTGAACTCGTTGTTCGGGTCGACGTCCTGGTGGATGAAGTTCGGGTCCATCGTCTGGAAGTTCGGGATGAGGGAGAGGTCGAGCGGTTGGAGGAGGTCGTGGCTGGTGAACCGGGAGAGCTGCGAACCGGTGGGGACGACGACGTCGTAGCCGGAGGTCCCGCGGCTTGAGGAGAGCTTCGCGATGAGCTCCTCGTTCGACCCGTACGAGTCGACCTGGAGGAGGACGTCGAAGTCGTCGCGGAATCTCGAGAGCAGGTCGGGGGAGTCGTAGTCGCCCCACGTGTAGAGGTTGAGCTTGTCCTCGAGCTCGCCGTCGGTGGCCGGGGAGGCGGCCATGCCCGTGGAGCTGCCGCAGGCGGAGAGCGCCCCGAGGCCGATGACGCCGATGCCCGCGAGCGCTGCCCGGCGGGTGATGCGTCGGGCGGCGGCCGGTGGGGCGAGGACGGAGACGGGCTGCTGCTCACTCATCGGCGAACACCGCCACGGCATCCTCGTCCCACGACAGGGCCACCTCGTCGCCGTGGTCGAAGATCGTCGCCCCCGACGCCGGCACCCGGGCGAGGAGTTCGTCGTTCGACCCGGCCTTGACCATGTACTGGACGACATCGCCGAGGTAGGACGTCGAGATGACGGTCGCGACGGCCGTGTTCGGCCGGGTCCCCGCGCTCGGGTCGACCGCGGAGACGCGCAGCCGCTCGGGCCGGATCGCCGCGCGCACGGTCATCCCCGTCGTCAGGGGAGCCGTCGTCTCAGCGGTCGCGGTGCCCGCCGTCGCGGGCCGCTGGGCCAGCGCCGAGGTGCGCAGGACCGCGTTCTCACTGCGCAGATCCGCATGACCGGGCCCCACCTCGGCGACGGTGACGGGAACGAAGTTCTGCTTGCCGATGAACCCGGCGACGAAGCCGTTGTTCGGGGCCGCGTAGATCTCCTCCCCGGAGCCCACCTGCTGGACGACGCCGTCGTACATGACGACGATCCGGTCGCTCATCGCCAGCGCTTCCTCCTGGTCGTGGGTGACGAAGACGAAGGTCGTGCCGAGTCCCGCGTGGAGGCGCTTGAGCTCGAGCTGCATCTCCTCGCGCAGCTTCCGGTCGAGGGCGGACATCGGCTCGTCGAGGAGGAGCACCTTGGGCCGGTTGACGAGCGCCCGGGCCAGGGCGATGCGCTGCTGCTGGCCGCCGGAGAGCTGTTCGGGCTTGCGCCCGGCGAACTCCTCCATGCGCACCAGCGAGAGGACCTCGCGGACCCGGTCGGCGATCTCGGCCTTCGGGGTCTTCGACTGCTTGAGCCCGTAGGCGATGTTGTCGGCGATGTTCATGTGCGGGAAGAGCAGGTACGACTGGAACACCGTGTTGACCGGCCGCTTGTGGGGCGGACGGCCGACGAGGTCGGTGCCGCCGAGGAGGATCTGGCCAGCAGTCGGGTACTCGAAGCCGGCGATCATCCGCAGCAGCGTCGTCTTCCCGCAGCCCGAGGGCCCAAGGAGGGAGAGGAACTCGCCTTCGCGGACCGTGAGATCGAGCTTCTCGATCGCGGTCACGCCGCCGAAGTCCTTCTTCACTCCGCGGATCTCGAGATCCCCGGATCGTTCTTCTGTGGTCATGGCTGCCTTTCGCAGAGGGTTTCGCAGAGGGTTTCGCAGAGGGTGCTGGGTCACGCCCGGTGGACGATCCGGCCGCCGGAGACGGTCAGCCGGTTGGTGATGGTGTGGAGGTCGGCGGGGTCGAGGGCGAACGGGTCCGCGCTCGCGAGCGCGAGATTCGCGGGCTCGCCGAGGCGGATGCGGCCGTTGTGCTCGGCGCGCAGCAGGTGCGCGGAGCCTGCGGTGTAGGCCCGCAGGGCGGTGAGCACGTCGATGGCCTGGTCGGGTCCGAGCGGTGCGGGGTCGGCCTCCTCCGGGTGGGAGCGGTTGACGGCGACGTGGACGGCCTGCCACGGATCCGGGGTGGAGACCGGCCAGTCTGATCCCATCGCGAGGTGGGTGCCCGCCTCGGCGAAGGACCGGAACGGGTACTGCCACGCCGCCCGCTCCTCACCGAGGCACGGGATGTTGAGGTCGATCATCTGCTGATCCCGGCACGCCCACAGGGCCTGGAGGTTCGCGGTGATCCCGAGCTCGGCGAAGCGCGGCACGTCGGCGGGGTCGACGACCTGGACGTGGGCGATGTGGTGCCGGGCGTCGGGTCGGAGCCCGGCGTCCGAGTCGGCGACGGCGGCGAACGCGTCGAGGGCCGCGGTCACCGCGGCGTCGCCGATCGCATGGCAGTGGATGTCGAATCCGGCGGCGTCGAGGGCGGCGAACGCCGCGTGGAGGTGGTCACGGGTGAAGTACGACGTCCCGAAGCCGCCGCACGCGCACGTGTACTCCGCGCTCATCGCCGCGGTCCGGGATTCGACGATGCCGTCGAGCATGAACTTCACCGAATGCGTCCGGAACGCCCCGGCGGTGCGCTTGCGCTCGACGAACTTCGCGACCTGGGCGTCGACGTCGGTGACGTCGCGGGGCCACCACAGGCTGCCGACGACCTCGGCGTCGAGTTCGCCGGCGTCGACGGCGCGCACGTACGTGTCGAAGGCGTCGCGGTGCCCCGAGTAGTCGCCGATGATCGCGTCCATCCAGCCGGTGATGCCGAGCGCGAGCAGCTCCGCCTGCCCGGCGAGCAGCCCCGCGCGCATCTCGGCGTCGGAGGGGACGGGCAGGTGGGCGCCGACGATGTCCATCGCCGATTCGTGGAGGCAGCCGGTGGGTGTGCCGTCTTCGTCCTTCTCGATGACCCCGCCGGCCGGGGTCGGCGTGTCCGCGTCGAGTCCGGCGAGCGCCATCGCCGCCGAGTTCACCCACGCCGAGTGGTGGTCGGCGCTGACGAGCATGATCGGACGGAAGGGGCTGAGCTCGTCGAGGAGGTCCGCGCGGGCGCCCGCCGGGGAAGTCGGCCATCGACCAGCCGCCGCCGGTGAGCCAGCCCTCCGTCGTCTCCAGGTGTGCGGCGATCCGCGCCCGCACCGCGTCGACGCCGACGGCGTCGCTGAGATCGCACGTCAGCGATTCGAGGCCGCCGCCGGACGTGTGGACGTGGGCGTCGACGAACCCGGGGGTGAGCAGGCCTCCGGCCCCGTCGATCGTCTCCGCCGTGGGACTGTCGGCCGGTCCGGTGCCGATCTCGCTGATCGTTCCGCTGCGGATGCTCACCCGATTCCCGGGCACGATGTCGTGCCCGTCGAAGATCGTGACATCGAGGATGTCAACGTCCATGTGTCCTCCCGACTGCTCTGTCGCTGTGATCCGCGCACGCCCATGGCGGCGCGAGGTGGTGGGGTATGAGGGGGTGCTGGTGATCCGGGCGGGCAGGATCGGCTGCCGGGGCCCGGGTGTCCATCACGTCGTGAAGATCGTGTCCTGCCACGCGTGATGCGGGTCCTCATGCTGGTCGATGAAGACGTGTTTGATCTGCGTGTACTCGTCGAACGAGTACTGGCTCATGTCCTTGCCGAACCCCGAGGCCTTGTACCCGCCGTGGGGCATGTCGGAGACGATGGGGATGTGCTCGTTGATCCACACGCAGCCGGCCTCGATGTCCGCGGCCGCCCGCAGGGTGCGGTTCGTCGACCGCGTCCACGCGCTCGCCGCGAGCCCGTACGGGGTGTCGTTGGCCAGCGCGATCGCCTCGTCGTCGGTGTCGAAGGGGACCGCGACGAGCACGGGTCCGAAGATCTCGTCACGCCACACCTCGGCGTCGGTGTCGATGCCGGTGATGAGCGTCGGAGCGTAGTACGCGGTCGTCTCCGGGGTGCCCGGCAGTTCCTCGCCGAGGTGGTTCGTCGTCGGGATCTCTCCGCCGGTGCGGATCGTCGCCCCGGTGTCTCCGGCGCGGGCGACCATGGCAGCGACCCGGTCGCGGTGGGTAAGTGAGATGAGCGAGCCCATGTCCGTGGCCGGAACGGCGGGATCGCCGAGGCGGACGCCGTCCATGAGCTCGGCGACCCGGTCGGTGAACGCCTCGAAGTGCTCGGCGGCGACGATCGCCCGGGTCGCGGCGGTGCAGTCCTGCCCGGAGTTGATGAGCGAGCCGGCGACGGCGCCGCGGGCGGCGGCTTCGATGTCGGCATCGGCGAAGACGACGAGCGGGGCCTTGCCGCCGAGCTCGAGGTGGACGCGGCTGCCCTTGGCGGCGGCGAGCTCCATGATCCGCCTGCCGACCGGTGTGGACCCGGTGAAGGAGGTCATGACGACGTCGGGGTGGGTGACGAGGGTTTCGCCGGCCTCCTTGCCGTCGCCGGCGATGACGTTGATGACCCCGGGCGGGAAGCCCGCTGCGGTGGCCGCCTCGGCGAGGATGAGCGAGGTGCCCGGCGTCATCTCCGAGGTCTTGAGCACGATCGTGTTGCCCGCCGCCACGGCGGGCAGGATCTTCCATGCCGCCATCTGCAGCGGGTAGTTCCACGGGGCGATCGAGCCGATGACGCCGAGAGGTTCGCGGCGGATCATCGACGTCGACTGCTCCCAGTACGTGCCCGCTGACAGCCCGGTCAGCGCCCGGGCGGCCCCGGCGAAGAAGCGGGCGTTGTCGATCGAGCCGGGGACGTCGAATTCGGTGGCGAGTCGGATCGACTTGCCGGTCTGCTGCGATTCGAGCGCGGCGAGCTCGTCGCTGCGCTTCTCGAGTTCGTCGGCGAGGCGCAGCAGGAGGTCGCGCGCTCGCCGGGGGTCAGTGCCTTGAAGCCGGGATAGGCGGCCTTCGCCGCGGCGACGGCGTCGCGGACATCGGCGGCGTCGGCGAGTGCGTACTCGCCGGTCGCCTCACCGGTGGCGGGGTTGGTGAGGGTGAACGGAGCTCCGCGTCCCTCGTGGTGTTCGCCGTTCCAGTAGTGCATGCATATCGATTCCCGCCTTGTGCGTGTCGACCCGGTGCCGACGGAACGTGTGGCACGGATCACTGTTGCCGATCACTGTAACGGATTTCGATGGTGAGGTCTACTAGATCCGTTGTTCGAGACAAGGGGCCCGCTGTGAACAGTGACGGTCCGCGTGGAACACCTGCGAAACCAGTGGCATCGTGGGATGCGGCGCAGCTCCGGCGCCGCGCGGGCCGACGGGGCCGCTCTCAACAGACTTCAGGACGCAGAGTGTCGACAACGGCGTGGCGGTTTCTAACTTCTAGTGCAACACCCTGGCCCCAGTGGCAAGGGAACACGAGAAGGAGGAATCGCGATGGGCACGAAGCTTATCTATCGAATGCCGAGCACGGTCATCGACGAGGCAC
>NZ_JBNFOM010000040.1:0-17591 GCF_057364785.1 Brevibacterium sp. LAARM2_SD2
CAGTGCGGCGACGGCCGCATCCCCGGCCCCGGTCGGATTGCCGTGCAGGGTCCGGGCGAGCCGTGCCCGGCGGCGCGGACCGGTCGCATCGACGAGGTCCATGCCGTCGGCGCCGCGGGAGACGAGGACGTGTCGAGCGCCCGCGTCGATGAGGCGTCCGGCGCCGCGGAGCACGGGATCGCCGCACGCGGAGACCGCGACGGCCGTGTCGCTGAGGCGCGCACCGGCCAGCGCCGTGCCAGGTGAGGACGCCTGCTCGATCGCCGCCGTGCACTTCGCGCGTTCGGTGTCGGCCTCGTCTGCGAAGAGCGCGCGCAGCTCTTCGTCGTTGGGTTTGACCCAGTCGGCGCCCGCCTCGGCGGCGGTGAGGAGACCGGCACCGGACGTGTCGACGATGACCGTGACCCCGGCCGCGTGGGCGGCGGCGATGAGTCCGGGCACGAGATCGGCGGGACAGTCGTCCGGGGTCGACCCGGAGATGACGAGGACCCGCAGACCCGGTGCGCGCAGCCGGGCGGCGAGACCGGCCCGCAGCTCTGCCCAGACGTGCGCCGGATGGGGGTGGGCGGTCTCGTTGATGAGCGTCGCGCGCCCCGAGTCCTCGATGACGGCGATGCTGCGACGCAGCGGTGCCGGGGTGTCGGTGAGCTCCCACCGCACCGTCTCCTCGTCGCCCGCGGCCGGCCAGTGCTTCCGGGCGACGGGACCGAAGGCGACCGACGGCACTCCGAGAGCGGCGAGCACGCGGGCGACGTTGACGCCCTTGCCGCCGAGCACCTCGGCGGCCGGTGCCGCACGATGGGTGCGCCCCCGGTCGAGCCGGGGGACGGTGAGCGTGCAGTCGAGCGCGGGACTGAGCGTGAGCACGGCGACCGTCGGACCGGCTCCGTCCGCCGACCGGCTGTCCGCGGTCATGCGTGCCCTCGGGTGAGCAGGCCCGCGCCGATGAGGCCGGCGACCGGGCCGAGACCGGCCCGCCGGATGCGCGGGGCACGGTGGAAGTCGAGGCGGGAGCGCAGGGCGGCGTCGACCCCGTCGAGGAGCTCATCGGCGCTCGAGAGTCCCCCGCCGAAGACGATGACCTCGGGCGCGACGACGGCGACGAGCTGGGTGCACATTGCACCGAGGGCATCGACCGCCTCGGCGAAGACCGCGGCGGCGATCGAGTCCCCGTCGTGCATCGCCTCGAGCACCCCGAGCGACCCGGAGACGTCCCGGCGGCTGCGCGCGGTGTAGCGTCTGGCGATCGAAGCCGCCGAGGCGATGTGCTCGATCGGCCCGCGGAACACGCCGTCGGCGACATCAACGGTGACCTCGGTGAACCCGACCTCCCCGGCGAACCCGCCCGCGGACACGAGCGTGCCCTCGACCATGATCGCCGCCGCGATCCCCGTGCCGATCGTCACCATCGCCGCGTTGTCCGGCATCGCCTCGGCGAAGGCGAACTCCGCACGCCCGGCCGAGCGCACATCGTGGGAGACCGTCACGGGCACGCCGAGGCGCTCGCTGAGGATCGCCGCGAACGGGACGTCGCGCCAGCCGAGGTTGGCCGAGAACACCCCGGTCCCCGTCGCCTCGTCGACGATCCCGGGGAGGACGACGGCCGCCTCGGCGATGGGATGGGCGGGGTGAGCGGTCGCGAAGCGGGCACGGAAGTCCGCGACGACGTCGACGACCTCACCGGCGGCGGTGTCGGTGCACTCGGGGGTCGGGGCGGTGATCGCGTCGACGAACCGGCCCGCGGAATCGAAGAGGACGGCCTTCATCCCCGTCCCGCCGACGTCGACGGCGAGCGCGACCGGTCCGGGACCGAGGCTCTGGCCGGCGGCGACGCGGTGGATCTCCTCCCGCGTCGTCATCGGTCGAGGATGACGGAGCGGGTCAGCGAACGCGGATGATCGGGGTCGACGCCGAGGCGGCGGGCCTTGATGAGCGCGAGCGCGTGGAGGCGGACGAGGTCGGCCAGGGGGTCCCGGTCGGCCTGGACGAAGCGGGCACCCGTCGCCTCGACCTGACCGGCGAGTCCCTCGGGGGCCTCACCGAACTGCCAGGTCACCCGGCCGGGGGCCGCGATCGCGATGGGACCGTGCCGGTACTCCATCGACGAGTACGACTCCGTCCATGCCTGCGCGGACTCGCGCAGCTTGAGCGCCGCCTCGTCGGCCACGCCCCAGGTCCATCCCATGCCGAGGAAGCTGTACTGCTCGGCGTCGATGAGGCCGTCGTCGAGGATGTCGGGATCGACCTCGGAGAAGTCGGCGGAGGTCCCGTCGAGCACGGTCCGCGCCTGGTCGATCGCCTGTTCGACGGCCGCGGTCTGTCCGGCCCACGCCCGCAGCAGAGCCATCGTCGAGGTGCCGAAGCGCGTCTGGACGACGGAGCGCTCATCGGCGTAGTCGAGCGCGATGGCAGCGGTGGCCGCTCGCGCGATCGGGGTGTCGGCGCCGCCAACGATCGCCGTCACCGGCACCGTGCCGTCGAGGCGGTCCAGCGTGTCGATGACCTCGGTCGTCGTGCCGGACCGGGAGATCGCGACGACGCGGTCGTACGCGCGGTCGAACGGGTACTCGCTCGCTGTGAACGCGTCGGTCTCCCCCTGCCCCGCTGCTTCGCGGAGGTTCGCGTAGACCTGCGCACCGAACCAGGAGGATCCGCATCCGATGACCGCGATCCGCTCGCCGTCGCCCGGGACGGCCGCCTCGGCGACGGGGAAGGACAGGGTGGTCTCCCACATGTCCGGCTGACTGCGGAGCTCCTCCGCCATGAACGTGCCGCCACTGGCCATTGCTCATTCTCCTGATCGTTTTTTGATTCAATCAATCATTATCATGGCATATTTCTCCACAAGTGGATAGTATTCGTGTACGGTTACCTGTGGTTCACATCTCGCAAAGGAGCAGTCACGTGGCATTCCTCACCGACCTGGGGCGAGCACCGCGGCTCGTCACGATCGTCGCGTTCGCGGCCGTTGCACTCGGCATCACCTACGGGTACGACATCTCCAACATCGCCGGCGCCCTCCTCTTCCTCGAAGGGGATCTGGGACTGAGCAGCGCCGAGCTCGGCGGGCTCGCGACCGCCGTCGTCATCGGCCAGATCGTCGGGGCGATCATCGGCGGTCCGCTGTCGAACGCGATCGGCCGCAAGAAGTCGATGTTCCTCATCGCCGCCGGCTACATCGTCTTCTCCGTCATCTCCGGCTTCGCGCCCGGCTACCTCTCCCTGCTCATCGCCCGCCTCCTCCTCGGCGTCGCGATCGGCATCGCCCTGGCCGTCGTCCCCGTCTTCATCGCCGAGTCCTCGCCGACGAACGTCCGCGGCGGCCTCCTCGTGGCCTACCAGGTAACGACCGTCATCGGCATCATCGCCGGCTACCTCGTGTGCTGGGGACTCGCGCTCATCGAATCGTGGCGCCTCATGCTCGGACTCGCCGCGGTGCCCGCGGCGATCGTCTTCCTCCTGCTGCTCAAGGTCAGGGAGACCCCGCACTGGCTCATGCTCAAGGGACGCGACGCCGAGGCGGCCGATGCCCTCCGTGCCCTCGAACCGAACCGCGACGTCGACCGGGACCTCGGGCAGATCCGCACCGAGCTCAATCAGGAGAGCGGCCGCCTCGTCGACATGTTCCGCGGTCATCTGCTCAAGGCCACGCTCTTCGTCATCGGGCTCGGCTTCTTCATCCAGATCACCGGCATCAACGCGACGATCTACTACGCGCCCTCGATCTTCGAGTCGATGGGCTTCAGCGGCTACGGCGCCCTCCTCGGTCTGCCGGCGATCGTCCAGACCTTCGCGCTGGCCGCGGTCATCGTCTCGATGTTCATCGTCGACCGCTTCGGGCGGCGGCCGGTGCTGCTCACCGGCATCGGGGTGATGATCGTCTCGACCGTCGTCCTCGTCCTCACCTTCAGCCTCGGCGGCGAAGCGGGCAGCACGACCGGCGGCACGGTCTTCGGGGTCATCGGCATCATCGCGTTCACGATGGGCTACACGTTCGGCTTCGGCTCCCTCGTCTGGGTCTACGCGGGTGAGACCTTCCCCGCGAAGTACCGGGCGCTCGGCGCCTCGCTCATGCTCACCGCGGACCTCGTCGCCAACGCGATCGTCGCCCAGTTCTTCCCCGGGCTGCTCGAGCTCATCGGCGGCGCGGGCGTCTTCCTCGTCTTCGGTGCGCTCTCCGTGCTCGCGTTCCTCTTCGTCTTCCGCTTCGCCCCGGAGACGAAGGGCCGCGACCTCTCGGAGATCTCCGCCTACTGGGCCAACGGCGCGAAGTGGCCGACGGGCCTCGAGAGCTCGCGCCGGTAGGCCGGTCGGTGACCCGCGACCGGCCCAGGCGGTCACCGCTGCCCGGGCCGGTCGCCAGGGGCCGGCGCAGCCGCCGTCAGCTCATTTGAAGGTCGGCGAGGGTACCGGCTCGCCGTCGACGGTGAGCGTCGGCAGCATTGTCTTGAAGTCCTCGGCGGCGGCCTCGTCGGTCTGCAGCGCGCGCATCTCGACGCTGATGTTCACGAGGCGGCCGTTCGTCTGATACCCCAGGGTCGCGCCGTACATGACGGTCGGCTCCTGGTTGATCGCGAAGATCTCGTCCTCTCCGAGCACTGCCTGGTACGTCCAGAAGTAGCCCGATGCGATCGAGCCGGTGCGCTCGGCGTTGACCGTCGATCCCTGTTCGGAGAACTGGTACTGCTTCTTCCCGTCGACGACCGCTTTGGGCGAGTCGTCGAAGGCCTCATTGCACGAGATGATGATCGTGTCGCTGTCGGTCAGCGACGTCCCCCGGCTGTAGACGATGAACGCCGGGCTGCTGCTGCCGTCGAACCAGTCGGGTCCGATCGCGAAGCTGACATTGACCGGGCATTCCGCGCCGAGGTTGTGCGACTTCATCTCCATGCCCTCGGGAATCGTGGGTCCGGTCGGCTCCTCCGTCGGCTCGCCCGGCTCCTCCTGGACGCCGACGGCGAGCGGTCCCGAGTCGCGTTCGGCGGTGCGGACCTGCAGGACGGCGCACCCGCTGAGCAGGAGGGAGGCGGCGGCGCTGACCGCGGTGACTGTGCGGACCACCGGTCTCGTCATCGCGAGTCGTTCCTCCTGCGCAGGTCGCGCCGGCTCGGGAACGGCTGGTCGGCCGCACCGGGCTGTGCCGGATCAGGCTGTGCCGGATCAGGCTGTGCCGGACCGGGCTGGCTGCCCTGGGGCTGCGCGTTGCCCGGCTGGCCGGCCTGAGGGTGGACGCTCTCTGACGGCGCGGGGCCAGGCTGGCCACTGTGCGGTCGGCTGTCCTGAGGCTGTCGATTGCCGTAGCCCGCCTGCGCGTTCGGCTGCGGCTGACCACCGACCGCCTGACGGCCGTCGTGCGGCTGCGGCTGAGAACCGGGCTGAGCGCCAGGCTGACCACCGGGCTGCGGTGTCGGACGGCGCGTGGGATCGGCGAAGCGCCGGTGCTCCGGGACACCGAACTGCTGGCCGCCCTGCTGCCCCGGGACTCCGGCGGGAGGCCCCTGGCCCGGCCGCTGGTGTCCTGCGCCCGGAGCGCCGGGGACGCCCTGGTGGGGACCCTGACCGAAACCAGGAGCCGAGTGCTGTCCGGCACCCTGTGCCGGGTAGCGCCGGGCTGGCTGCCCACGGGCTGCTGACCGCCGTGGGGTTGCGGGCCGGGCTGACCGCCGGCCGCTGCGCTCCCGGCCCCTGCTGCATCACCCCGCCGGCCCTGCGGAGACTGCGCCCCCTGCTGCGGGATTCCCTGCTGCGGGACGCCCTGCTGCCGCGGGATTCCCTGCTGTGGCGGTCGCTGCTGCGGACCGCTGTCGGCCTGCCGACCGCCATGAGGCACCCGCTGGGGTCCGCTGTTGGGCTGCGGCGCACCCGCCGGCACACCGCGGCCCTGCGGCTGACTGCCCACCGGCACGCCACCGCTCTGCGGTTGACCCTCGACCGGCACACCATCACTCTGGGGAGAGCCGCCCTGGGGCTGGCCGCTCTGCGGCGACCGCGTTCCGGGCTTGAACTGCGAATGCTGACCGGAGTCGACGGGGAACCCGCTGCCGCTGCCGACGGACTCCCCCGTCGAGCGATCGATGAGCGTGCCGTCGACGCGTTCGAGGCGGCGCTTCGATGTCCGCCTCGGCGTGCCGAGGATCCGCCCGTTGAGTTCAGCCTCGCTCGGCTGACGCGGCGGGAGGAACCCGGGGGCGTGGCGCATATCGGGGTTCTGCACCGGCTGCACGGGATGCGATCCGGCAGCTGCGTGGGCACCGCCCTCGGCCATCGGGGGTGCCCCGACCGGATCGGCGTCGGCGAGGACGGGAAGGACCATGCGCACCGAGGTGCCGACGCCCTCCTGGCTGAAGAGCTGCACCGACCCGCCGTGGCGGGCGACGATCGAGCGGACGAGGGAGAGGCCCATGCCCGACCCGGCGACGGCGCGCACCCGCGAGCCGCGGGAGAGTTCGTCCCACACCTGGTCCTGCTCCCCCAACGGGATGCCGCTGCCGGTGTCGGCGACCTCGACGACGACCCACCGATGGTTGTCGATGATCTGCTCGTTCGCGCGGAGCTCGACGACCTCGGCCTGCGAGGAGTACTTGAGCGCATTGCCGAGCAGGTTGAGGATCGCGGTGAGGAGGAGATCCTCCTCACCGGCGACGTCGGGCAGGCGCCAGGGAGCACGCGCGACCGTCGCCACGATCATCCGATCCTCGGCGCCCGGTGCGGTCGAGGCGTCCTCGACGGCCTGATGGATGAGGCGGTCGAGGTGACGCGGGAGTACTCGATGATGCGGGTCTCGACATCGGCGAGTTTGCGCAGGTCGGCGAGCAGACGCGCGACCCGGCGGGAGGAGATGTCGACCTGCTTGGCCGAGGGCTCCACCTCGGCGAGCGTGCCGCCCTGTCGGGACACCTCACGGATCGTCGCCGCCGACGTCCGCAGGGCGGTGAGCGGATTCTTCAGCTCGTGGTCGAGGCGGATGAGCATCCGGTTGCGCTTGGCGAGCGAATCCTCGGCAGCCGCGGTCTCGATCGACTCGCGCAGCGCGGCCTCGCGGCGCTTGAGACGCCGCCAGCCGAAGAACGCGGCCGCCGCGAGTCCTGCGAGGACGAGGAGGAGGATGAGGAGGAACAGCCAGATCTGGACCTCGATGACCAGGAAGTTCGTCATATCCGTCGGAGTCCTTCCTCACCGTGGACGTCGCCGACGAAACGGTAGCCGCGGCCCTGGACGGTCGCGATCCACCGCGGCTCAGCGGCATCCTCGCCGAGCACCCGCCGCAGCTCCGCGACCCGGGAGTCGACGGCGCGGGTGCCCACGGCCTCCTCGAATCCCCAGAGGACTTCGAGGAGCCGGGCGCGGTCGATGAGTTCGTCCTGATGGACCATGAGGTATTCGAGCAGGGTGAAGCCCTTGGGTGTGATGACGAGTTCGCGCTGCCCGAGCCACGCGCGCCGTCCGACCCGGTCGACCCGCAGCCCGAAGCTCGAGACGAGCACCGGGGCGGTCGCGAGCGGCGGGCCCTCACTCCGGGTCCGGCGCAGCACCGCGCGGATCCGGGCGACGAGTTCGTGGGGGTCGAAGGGCTTGTTGAGGTAGTCGTCGGCGCCCTCTTCCAGCGCCATCGCCCGCTCCACGGCCTCCCCGACCTGGGTGAGGAGGAGGACCGGCACCCAGTTCTCCTCCTGCCGCAGGGTGCGCAGCACCTGCCGGCCGTCGGCCCCGGGCATGAGCACGTCGAGGACGCAGACGTCGGGCTGGTGGCGGCGGATCTCGTCGAGGGCGAGCAGTCCGTCACCGGCGGCGAGCACCCGGAACCCCGAGCGCTGAAGGAAGGGCACCACCGCGCCGAGCACATCCGGCTCGTCGTCGGCCACGAGCACCAGCGGCTGCTGGTCTCGCTGGTTGTCAACCGTCATGTTCGTCCGTTCCGAACTCTCGTCGGCGCTCACGGGCCGTCTCCCTGGCCTCCGCGCGATCGACGGCTTCGGCCAGCTCATCTCGATACAGCATAGATCGACGCAGGTGCTTGGTGCGATAGCCGGCGCGACCGACCATGTGGGTGGCGACGGGAATCGTCACGAGCTGGAACGAGACGATGATCGCCAGCGTCGTCACCGTCGCCCACGTCGGGAACTGGATGGCGATGGCGATCGCGATGAGGACGAGGCCGAGCACCTGGGGCTTGGCGCTCGCGTGCATCCGCGAGAGCAGGTCCCCGAACCGGAGCAGACCGACCGCGGCTGCGAGCGAGAGGAGCGCGCCGAGGAGGATGAGGATCGCGCTGATGAGATCAAGGACCATCGTGTCCCCCCTTCCCGTCGTCGTGCCGATGCCGCCCGACCGCATCGGTGGGCCCGGCGAGACCGTCGCCCTTCGCGGCACCCGCCGCCCCGTCAGGCGATTCCCCGGCGAGCTCGTCGTCGGACCCGCGTCGGGACCGCTGCCGGCGCCTTCTCCGCGCTCGTCATCGGGGGTCGCCGAGGCGGTCGTCGCCTCGGCGGGGCCCGGATCCGGGACGACGACCTCGTCGCGGACGGTGATCTCGACGGGTCCGTCGGGGACGTTCGAGATGCCGCGGGCGACGTCCTCGGCCCACGCCGCCTCCCGAGCGGACTGGGCGTCACCGGTGGCGGCGGTCTCGCTCTTCGGCATGTGCCAGTCGGAGGCGGAGAAGTCGCTGAGCGCCCCCGCCTCGGCGCCCGGGGTCATCGAATCGGACTTCGAGACGTAGCGGGACACGCTCACGGACCCGACGAAGCCGAGCATCGCGAGGACGATGAGCACGGGCAGCAGGTCGGTGCGGCCGGTCACGGCCATGAACGCGCCGAGACCGCACATGATGGAGGCGAGGATGACGTCGGTGCCGATCATGCGGTCGAGGATCGACGGGCCGCGGATGACGCGATAGAGGGCGACGAACACCGAGGCGGCGAAGAGGATCGTCGCGACGGCGATGATGACGGTGACGACGAGGCCGTTCATCGGGTCCCTCCTCTCTCGGCGGACGCGGCGAGCGGGTCGGGGTCGACCTTGAGCGCGGCGAGGTCGCGGGTCGACCCGAGCGCCTTGATGAGCAGGCCCTCGATGTCGTAGACCTGCTTCTTCGCGGCGAGGATCTTCTCGTCGGTGTCGGCGTCAAGGACGTGGAGGTAGAGACGTCCGCGGGCGCGGTCGCTGTCGACGATGATCGAGCCGGGGATGAGGCTCGCGGTGTCGGCGACGAGCGTCATCATGAGGTCGGAGCGGGTCCGCAGGTCCGCGGCGATGACCGATCCGGCGCCCACGGCCTTCGGGCGGAACGAGAACCACGCGACCTCGACCGACGCGATGACCATCGAGTAGAGGAACCAGCCGGCGAAGACCGCGGCGTGGAGGATGTTGAACCGGCCGGAGAGGACGACCGGCGGCAGGTAGAAGACCCGGGTGACGAGGAACGCGAGGATGATGCCGGTGACGACGCTGAGCACCGTGAGCGAATCCCACAGCATCACCCAGAGGACGACGAGGAAGAAGACGAGGACGAGCTGCTGGACGATCCGGCGGCCCTTGTTCACCGGTGTGCGCGGCGTCATCAGCCACCACCTCCGAGCACCTGGTTGACGTAGTTGAGCGGGTCGGCGAGGTTCTCCGCGGCTCGCATCGACAGGTCCCACAGGGGTCCGGCGAAGATCGTCAGCAGGATCGAGACGAGGACGATCGCCGAGGTGGCCGCGAACATCGGTCCCGGCACGCCGATCCGCGAGCGCCAGGTCCCGCCGGCCAGGATCGTGCGCTTGCGCTCGGCGAACTCCTCGACGAGCTCCTCGTTCGGCTCCTCGGCGTCGGCCGGGTCGCGCCAGAACGCGAGGTTGAACGTGCGGCCGATGACGTAGAGGGTGAGCAGGCTCGTCACGGTGCCGGCGACGATGAGCGCGGTGGCCAGCCAGTTCTGGTCCTCGAAGCCGGCGGCGAAGAGCGCGACCTTGCCGATGAACCCGGAGAACGGCGGGATGCCGGAGAGGTTGAGGGCGGGGAGGAAGAAGATGATCGTCAGCGCCGGGGAGAGCACCATGAGCCCGCCGAGGGAGCGCGTCGACGTCGACCCGCCGCGCATTTCGACGAGTCCGATCGCGAGGAACAGCGCGGTCTGGACGATGATGTGGTGGACCGTGTAGTAGATCGCGCGGCGAGCCCGAACGTCGTGCCGAGCGCGACGCCGAAGAGCATGTACCCGATGTGGGAGATGAGCGTGAAGGACACGATGCGCTTGATCTCCGACTGCGCGATCGCCCCGAGGATGCCGACGAGCATCGTCAGTCCCGCGGCGATGAGCAGCGGGACCCGCAGCGACGAATCGGAGAAGAGCAGGGTCTCGGTGCGGATGATCGCGTAGATGCCGACCTTCGTCAGCAGGCCCGCGAACACCGCGGTGACCGGGGCCGGCGCCGTCGGATACGAGTCGGGCAGCCAGAACGAGAGCGGGAAGATCGCCGCCTTGATGCCGAAGCCGATGAGGAGGAGGACGTGGAGGACCATCTGCACGTCCGGCGGCAGCTGGTCGAGGCGCTCGGCGAGCTGGGCCATGTTGACGGTGCCCGTCGCCGCGTAGATGACGCCGATCGCCGTGAGGAAGATGATCGAGGAGACGAGGGAGACGACGACGTAGGTCACGCCCGCGCGGATCCGCTCGGCCGTCGCACCGAGGGTGAGGAGGACGTAGGACGCGAGCAGGAGCATCTCGAAGCCGACGTAGAGGTTGAAGAGGTCGCCGGCGAGGAACGCGTTCGCCACGCCCGCGCAGAGCACGAGGTAGCTGGGGTTGAACACGGAGATCGGCGTCTCGTTCGAATCGTCGTTCGCGTCCTGGCTGAGCGCGTAGATGAGCACGCAGAGAGTGACGAGCGAGGACACGACGAGCATGAGCGCCGAGAGCCGGTCGGCGACGAGCGTGATGCCCTCCGGCGGCTCCCAGCCGCCGATCGCGACGACCTGCGGCCCGTACTGGTCGACCCCGAGCAGGACGACGAACGCGATGACCATGACCGCGGTGAGCGTGAGCACGGAGACGATGTTCTGCGAGCGCGTGTGCTTCGACAGCACGAGGGCGAGGCCCGCGCCCATGAGCGGCAGCAGGACGGGCAGGGGAACGAGGATGGGCAGGAGCTCGGTCATCGGTCCTCCCCCTTCTCCCGTGTGCTCTCGGTCGTGTCGGTTCTGCCGGTCGTGTCGGTGCGGCCGGGGCCGGGTGTGCTGTCGGTGCCCCCGGTGGTCCTTCCCGGCGCCGAGGCGGGGCCCACGTCCGCATCGGATTCCTCGGCGGCCTCGGCCTTCCGCTCTGCCGGGGTGCCGTCGTCGTCGAGGTCGACGGCCCCGCGGATCGGGCTCTCGGCCTCGTCGCCGAACTCGGTGTCGTCGTAGTCGGTGCCGGCCTCGGCCTCCGAGTTGATCATCTTCGTGATCGCGACCTGGAGGTCGGCGGCGTCGTCCTGGAGGGAGTCGGCGCGCACGAGTCGCCATGAGCGATAGATCATCGCGAGCAGGAACGCGGTGACCGCGAAGGTGATGACGATCGCGGTGAGGACGAGGGCCTGCGGCAGCGGGTCGGACATGCCCACCGTCGAGAGGTTCTTCCCGTCGGTCAGCGGCGGCCTGCCGCGCCCGGCGGTGAGGATGATGAGGAGGTTGACGGCGTTGCCGAGCAGGATGAAGCCGAGCAGCACCCGGGTCAGGGAGCGCTCGAGCATGAGGTAGACGCCGCACGCGAAGAGCACTCCCATCGCGAGGACCATGACGAAGGGCAGACTCACAGCCGTCCTCCTTCAGCGCCGTTGTCGACTTCGAGGTGGTTGACGCGGTTGAGGATCTCGGAGACCGCGTGGTGCTCGGCTTCGTCGCCGATGCGCTCGGTGAGGCCGAGCGAGGTGTTGAGGCGGTCGGTGAGGAGGAGCTCGTCGCGCTCCTGGTGGAGGTCGACCTCGGCGCCGAGGGAGCGGAGGATGTCGAGCATGAGGCCGACGACGATGAGGTAGACGCCGATGTCGAAGAACGTCGGGGTGCCGAACTTGAGCTCGCCGAGGAGCGGGAGCGTGCCCTCGACGTAGATCGACTTGAAGACCGCATCGCCCCAGAACCAGCCGCCGACCGCGGTGAGCACGGAGAGGATGAGCCCGGTGCCGAGCAGGCCCGAGGGAGTGAAGCGGGCCGCCTCGGCGAGTTCGAACTTGCCTCCCGCGAGGTAGCGGACGACGAGGGCGAGACCGGCGACGAGACCGCCGGCGAAACCGCCGCCGGGAGTGTTGTGCCCGGTGAAGAGCAGGTAGACGGAGAAGACGAGGACGGCGTGGAAGATCAGGCGCGCGGTGACCTCGAGGATGATCGAGCGGTTGCGCGGGGCGAGCGTGCGCCCGGCGATGAGCCACGAGGCCCGACGCTCCTCGAGACCCTCATGGTCGCTGTCGGCCTCCCGGCGCGGGCCGATCTCGTCGGGCACGGGCTGGAAGCGCAGCTGTCCGGCCCGGCCGAAGCCGGTGCGGTCCGGGGAGAAGCGGCCGAGGTGGCCCTCGCGGCCGCGGACGAAGATGAGCCCGGCGACTCCGGTGCCGGCGGCAACGAGGACGGAGATCTCACCGAACGTGTCCCACACGCGGATGTCGACGAGGGTGACGTTGACGATGTTCTGGCCGTTGCCGATGACGTAGGCGAGTTCGCCGAAGTCCACGGAGACGGGGTCGAACATCCGCACGCCGGCGGCGAGGAGGACGACGACCATCATCGTCACGCCGACGCCGGCGCCGATGATCGCCCGCCATGCCGGGGTGAAGCGCCCCGTGCTCTGCCCGATCCGCGCGGGCAGGCGGCGGAGGACGAGGACGAAGACGACGATCGTGATCGTCTCGACGAGGACCTGCGTGAGTGCGAGGTCCGGGGCGCCGATGAACGCGAAGAACGCGACCATGGCATAGCCGGAGATGCCGGTGACGACGACGGCGGTGAAGCGCTTCTTCGCGCGGGTCGCGGCGATCGCGACGACGATGAGGACGGCGGCGACGATGAAGTCGAGCGGACTCGCGGCGAGCTGGAAGCGGATCGGCCACGTGTTGTTCGTGATGAGCGCGAGCCCGACCCCGCCGATGAGGACGAGGTAGATGACGCTCTGGTAGAACGGCAGCGAACCGCGCTGCGTGCGTGCGGTGACCCAGAGCGCGAGCGCCTCCATGCCGCTGATGAGGCGGCGGTAGACGTTGTGGAAGTCGATGCCCGCCGGCAGCGTCGACTGAACCTTCGCGACGGTCCGGCGGAACCAGAAGAGGACGAGGCCGGCGGCCACGGTGACCGCGGAGAGGCCGAGCGCGGGTTCGAAGCCGTGCCAGAGCGCCAGGTAGTACTCGCCGTCGGCCGGGTTCGTCGTCGGCAGCACCGAGGTCCACGCCTTGAGATAGGGGTCGAGGACGCCGGCCGCGGGCCCGAGGATGAGGGTGAGGGCGGCGAGGATGATCGGGGAGATGACGAGGGTGACGTTCTCGTCGCGGCGGGCGATGTCGTCGACGCCTGGCTTCGAGGAGAACGCTCCCCACACGAAGCGCGCCGAGTAGGCGACGGTGAGGATCGAGCCGATCATGATGCCGATGAGCGCGATGACCCCGGCCTTCGTCCCCGATTCGAGCAGCGTCGAGTAGACGGCCTCCTTCGCGACGAATCCGAGCGTCGGCGGGATGCCGGCCATCGAGGCCGCGGCGATCGTCGCGCACACGGCGACGACGGGGAACGCCTTCCAGCCGCCGGAGAGCTTCGTGAGGTCGCGCGTGCCGGCACGGTGGTCGATGATGCCGACGCAGAGGAAGAGACAGGCCTTGAAGAGGGCATGGCCGACGAGGAGGGCGAGCGCCGCCAGGGTGAGATCGGGTGACCCGAAGGCGGCCATGACCGTGAGGAACCCGAGCTGGGAGACGGTGCCGAAGGCGAGCAGGAGCTTGAGGTCGGTCTGCCGCAGCGCCTGCCACCCGCCGATGAACATCGTCAGCAGACCGAGGGTGAGGAGGATCTCCGTCCAACCCGGCAGGTTGTGGTAGCCGGGAGCGAGCCGCAGGATGAGGTAGATGCCGGCCTTGACCATGGCCGCGGCGTGGAGATACGCGCTGACCGGAGTGGGCGCGGCCATCGCGCCGGGCAGCCAGAAGTGGAAGGGCAGGAGCGCGGACTTCGAGACCGCGCCGACGAGGATGAGGATGACGGCGGTGGTGATGACCGGGCCGGTGTCCATGCCCAGCTGCGCGCGCTCGACGAGGGCCGACATCGACCCGGTGCCGGTGGCGGTGATGAGCAGGACCATCCCGACGAACATCGCGAGGCCGCCGGCCGTGGTGACGATGAGCGCCTGGAGGGCCGCCTGCCGGGACCGTCGCCGGGACTGGCTGTGGCCGATGAGGAGGTAGGAGAAGACCGTCGTGCCCTCCCAGAACACGAAGAGCACGAGGAGTTCGTCGGCGAGGACGAGCCCGTACATCATGCCCGCGAACGCCATGAACACCGCGGCGAAACGGGCGAGGCCGGGTTCGTCGGTGGGGAAGTAGCGGGCGCAGTAGACGAGGACGAGCGTACCGACACCGGTGACGATGAGACTCATCACCCACGAGAGGATGTCGAGGCGGAAGATGCCGGACAGGCCGAGCGCGGGAAGCCAGTCGAGGTTCTCCACGACCGGGGCGCCGTCGGGGCCGAAGAGCGCCGAGGCGGCGCTGAGGGTGAGGATGAATCCCGCCAGCGGGACGAGGGCGAGGAGGAAGAAGGCGTTGCGGCCGAGGATCCTCACCAGCGGATAGGCAATGACAGCAGCCCCGAAGAAGGCTCCCGTCATGGCAATCACCGGCGGACACCTCCGTCTTCAAAGGGGGATTATGGGGTCATATCTGCTCAACAGTATTTTCTCATGGAACACCCCTGATCTCCCAATCAATGGGCCGTTCGCTCAGATCGGGAGATTCAGCCCCGCAGCTGCCCCGAGGTGACAAGGAACCCGTTCTCATCGAGCCCCGTGCCGTCACTGCGGGAGAGCAGCTCCGCACCGATCCGATCGACGAGGTCGCCACCTCGGCGCGCATCCGACGGAACCGGCGGGGACGGCCCGGCCGGTACCGCAGCTGCTCGGTGTCCATCCAGTGCACGTGGTACTCGATCTGCGGCTCGGCGGTGCTCGCGGCGATGATCGGCGGCACCCATTCGGCCTCGATGACGCGGATCTCGATCTCCCCCGCCCCTTCGTCGATCTCCCCGAGCGGGATGAGGAGGGAGTATCCGTCGAGGACGACCGGTGCCGTGGCGTCGAAGAGGGGATCGTCGAGCGTGGCCTGTGCGAGCACCGCGGCGTCGGGGGTCGGCAGGGCCTGCTGGAAGGCGTGCGGGGCGTGGCGGCGCACGACGGAGAGCGCGACCTCGGGTTCGAGCCAGTACTGCGAGTAGATGTAGAGGTCGACCTTCGCATCGGGGTCGGGGACGAGGACGCGGGTGGGCAGTCCGTCCTCGTCGGCGAGGCGGACGGCGAGGTGCAGGCGGGAGGCGATCGACAGGAGGAGGCTGAGCTGTCGCTCCTCCTCGCGGTCGGGCAGGCCCTTGGGGAACGCCTCGTGGAGGCCGTCGGCGTCGGCGAACCAGTCCGGCGGCGGGGCCGGCTCCCGGTCCCGCGGGCAGTCGAGGACGACGGCGTGAGTCGCCCACTCGGGAACCTCGAGGGCGGCCGCGGTCAACGGGTCGAGGTCGACCCCGGCGCTGAGCCGCGAATGCCGGGACAGGCGCACCTGGCCGTTGTCCCCGAGCCGGGCGGGAACATCGGGCAGACGGTTGTGGACGAGCGCGAGGACGTCGGAGACCTCGACCTCGGCGTCGAGGAGCAGGAGGTGGAACCCGCGCAGATCGGCGCGGCCGCCGTCGCGCGGCCTGCTCCGCCTGTTCCCGCTGCCGCAGCTCGCGCCGGGAGATCACATGGCCCTCCGGAAGAAGTTCGCGTGCGACCGGGAGGCCGTCGGGCCCCGCTGGCCCTGGTACCGGCTGCCGGTGATCTGCGAGCCGTAGGGGTTCTCCGCCGAGGAGCTCAGCCGGAAGAAGCAGAGCTGGCCGATCTTCATGCCCGGCCACAGGGTGATCGGCAGCGTCGCGACATTCGAGAGCTCGAGGGTGACGTGCCCGGTGAATCCGGGGTCGATGAAGCCCGCCGTCGAATGCGTGAGGAGCCCGAGGCGGCCGAGCGAGGACTTGCCCTCGAGCCGCGCGGCGATGTCGTCGGGGAGCGTGACGAGCTCATGCGTCGACGCGAGGACGAACTCGCCGGGGTGGAGGACGAAGGGCTCCTCGGGGGCGACCTCGACGAACCGGGTGAGCTCGGGCTGCTCGAGGCTCGGATCGATGACCGGGTACTTGTGGTTGTCGAAGAGACGGAAGTACCGGTCGAGGCACACGTCGACGCTCGCGGGCTGGACGAGGGAGAGATCGCACGGATCGAGGGCGATGCGGCCGGATTCGAGTTCGGCGCGGATGTCGCGATCGGAAAGGAGAGTCACATCCCCGATGGTAGTCGGACGGCCCGTCTCGCGCAGTCTCGGAGGCCGACGGGACCTGCCGACCGCCTCGGCGGGGCTGCGCCGGGGACTGAGGAATCACCTCGGTGAGGGTGCGGTGGGGACTCAGCAGCCGCCTCGGTGAGGAGCGACACGCCGTTACTTGGTCACGAAATGATAACGATCGCGGGATTTTTCCTTGATTTCCCTCCGTGTGTCTCCCCACCCGCCTGAGTGAATGCCTTAGAGTTGTGTGCTGTACGAACCCGCGCACGATGGTGCCTTCCTCTTTTCAGCCAAGGAATGCCGGGAGTTCCATCGCCTTTCGCGGGTTGAGATCAACCGAAAGGCATTACTGTGAAGACCTCGCGTCTTGTGCTTGCCCCCGCAGTAGCCGTCGCATTGACAGGTCTCGCAGGCGCTCCGGCGTTTGCGACGACGGAGTCTCCTACGGTGCCCCAGGGCCCGCTCTGCGCCTACGACGGCGCGCAGAACTCGACCGACCCCGAAAACAGCTCGGCGGTCCCCGACAGCTCCACCCCGCAGGCCACCGTGTCCGCAGCCCAGATCACCCGTGCCGACGTCGCGGACAAGACGAAGGGCATCGGCTTCTCCGGCACCGGGTTCACCGCGGATGAGAAGGCGACCGTCACGGTCGTCGGCACCGACGGCACGGAGTACACCCCGCAGACGCAGCTCACCGTCGACGAGAACGGGAAGGTCAACGGCACCTACTACTTCTCGACGACCGAGGGCGCTCAGGTGCCGGTCGGCAAGTACACGCTCTTCCTCACAGACCTCAAGACCGAGAAGGACTCCTCGAAGGTGACCTTCGAGGTCGTCGCCTCGGATGCCGACATCGACGATTCGGGAGCCGGCGGCACCTGCGAGCGTCCGACCGCTCCGGCGCCGTCGACGACGTCCCCGGCCCCGACTGAGACGCCGTCGGAGACCCAGTCGCCGACCGAGACACCGACTCAGACTCCGACCGAGACGCCCACGCAGACGCCGTCCGAGACCGCGTCGCCGACCGAGACGCCCACGCAGTCGCCGACCGAGACGCCCCACGCAGACTCC
>NZ_JBNFOM010000041.1:0-16482 GCF_057364785.1 Brevibacterium sp. LAARM2_SD2
TATCGGGCCGGAGGCAATGCATGACCTCGTACGTGTTGTTCATCAAGATGAAGCCGTCCGACGCCATCGCTCCGGCAGAAAAGACAACCTGATCGTCTCCAAGGGCTTCCAGGAGTTCTGCGTTGTCGTCTCCGTGCACCAGATCGCCATAGAGGAACTTTCGCGCGATCTCGTTATCCCACGCATCGATACGCGGCCCCGGTGCATCCGGATCGATGGGCGCTTGCATGATCCGCATCCGACGAACCGGGTACTTGCTCCACCCCTCACGCAACTCACCTATCCGCTCCCTGTTGACGGCGTCTTCCGGAGGGCAGAAGAAGTCGAGGGCCGCCATGACGGTTCTCCACGCCAACCTGTCGCCCTTCTTGGACAGCGTCAGGGGGCGTATCAACGTGAGAGCGTAGGCGACTTGCTCTTTGGGAGGAATCACCTGGCGCAAATCTCGCACAGAGGTTTCGCCGGTGGTCTTATCGAGCACGAGGTTCATATGGAGCTGTTGCCCGAGCTTGAGGGCGTCTTCGCGCTGAGCAAGTCCGCATGAGAACAGTTCGTCCGCACGACGCTTGAACAGCCGCAGAGTCTGGAGGTGCTTGCTCGCCACCGGATCGCTGTTCTCATCGGCCACGCGGTCGCACTCCTCGATGTCGGTCGGATGCTCGGTGCGCACCTCTCAGAGACCAGAAGCTGAGGGAGGAACCGTGCCTACATTCTATGATCCCGTCGCCGACGCTGAGGAAGCGTCGCAGGCGTTGCGCGGTCTGGCGCACGCCAGCCGCGACTTCGCCCATCCCGAGGACGCCTACACGATGATGGGGAACCTGCTGTCCGGGGTGCGTTCCATGCAGCAGTCCCTCGCGCAGATCGCCCAGCAGCACAACCGGCACGAGGGCCGCGCCTTCGATGACCACGGCGACCAGGCCGCGGGCATCCGGGACGCCCACCAGGCCGCCAGGCAGCTCTTCGACGCGGCCGCCGGACTCGATGCGGTGGAGGAACGGCTGAACCTCGCCATGCAGGCCGCCGGGCGGATCGCCTGGCACCCCGCACCCGGGCCGCCCGCGCCATCGGCCGCCGCGAGCCTGGAGCGGGGGGCCGAGGCGGTCTCGCGGTGGGTGAACATCGTGTTCCTCCAGGGCGAGGAAGCCGACGCGGTGCTGTCGATGATCGACCGCCACGGCCCGGACGCCGCAATCGAGCACCTGTCCGGCTTCGACTACGGCGCTGAGACCACCGATGCGGCGATGGAGAACGGCTATGTCTACGACACCCTCCCCGCCGGACCGTTGGACCAGGAGGCTGCCGCCGGCGAGTACACGCTGACCTACAACCCCGACATGGGGCACGTCGGCCTCTACCGTCGCCACCCGATCCCGCCCGAAGACCGCCTCGACCCCGAATCCCACACGGCTGGGCCCATCGGCCCGAACGTCGGCGGCGCTGCAAGCGCGGCGGGAGCGTCCGGCGGGCTTGCGGCAGGAGCGGGAGGCGCCACCGGGGCCGCCGCGTCCCGGTCGACCAGAGCGCTCGGGGCATCCGCTGCGGCGGCTGGCGGGCGCAAGGCTCCGGCTGCGGCCGGGAAAGGCCGACCGGCGAAGACCGACGGGTCGTGGTTCACCCATCCCAGCGTCGCGGCCGTCAAACGCGACCGCGGCCTCGGCCTGTAAGCGGTGCCCCGCCGTGAACGGTGCCGTCGCCCCGGTCACGGGGTGGCGGTGCCGTCGTGTGTGCGGGCCGGGCGCACCTGACCGGCATCCCTGTCCGCTCCGCATCTCGGGAGGTCCCTGGTGCCCACCTTCTCCTATCCCACCGCCTACGCCGCCGAAGCCGCCCGGAATCTGCGCGCCCTCGCGAGCGCCGGCCAGCTCACCGAAGCGGGGGCGCCTGCGATCATCGCGGACCTTCGCGATGCGACCGCGGCGATGCGGCTGGTGCTCGACCGGCTCGCCGCCGCTCACACCATCCCCGGTCACCCCACCGCGCTGGAGGCCGGTGATGAGCTCCATCAGGCCGGCACCGCCCTGGACGAGGCTAGAGGCCGGCTGGCCGGCGCGGCTCGCGCCGCCGACGAGATGACCCGCATAGACCCGGCCGGGGCGCCTGCCGCCGGTGGCGTCACGCGGGGTCGGGGGTGGGGGCTGTGAGCGAGAAGGAGCGCCTGCACACCGCCGTTCTGGTCGCCCCGGCCGCGGAACGTCGTCGGCTGCGCAAACAGCGTCGCCGTGCCGCCGCAGAGTTGCAGGCTGAGCAGCGCCGGCAGGAGGTGGCCGCCGCGAAAGCGAAGGCCGGCGCCGAACGCGCCGAACGCAAGGCCACGCAGTATCTGCCGGCTGCCGGGGAGGCGGGGCCGGTGGCGTTGCGGACCCCGGGCCGGTTCCGGTTGCCTCGCCATCAGGACACCTCCGCGACGTTGGCGGCGCAGTATCCGTTCCTGGCCGAAGGGGGCCTGGGCAGCGAAGGCGTGTTCGTCGGCCAGAACCTCTACTCGGGCGCCAGCTTCGTGTATGACCCGTGGGTGCTCTACCAGGCTGGGATCATCACGGCCCCGAACGTGGTGCTCGCCGGGATCGTCGGCAGCGGGAAGTCGTCGCTGGCCAAGAGCCTCTACACCCGCTCGCTCCCGTTCGGGCGGCGGGTGTACGTGCCGGGCGACCCGAAAGGCGAGCACACCGAGATCGCCCGCGCGGTCGGGGGCCGGGCGATCCAGCTCGGCCACGGCCTGCCCACCCGCCTCAACCCGCTCGATGAGGGCTACCGGCCGACCGGGCTCAGCGATGCGCAGTGGGCGACGACGGTCGCCTCCCGCCGTCGTGACCTGATCGGCGCGCTGACCGAGACGGTGCTGACCCGGCCGATGACCCCGCTGGAGCACACCGCGATCGACACCGCCCTGACAGCGACGGTTCGGGAGAACGACGTGCCGATCCTGCCGATGATCGTCGACCACCTCCTCACCCCGTCGGACGACCCTGACGGGCGGCTGGCGGAGGACGGCCGGATGGTCGGGCACGCGCTGCGGCGTCTGGTCGCCGGCGACCTGTCCGGGCTGTTCGATGGGCCGTCGACGGAGGTGTTCGATCCGACGTTGCCGATGGTGTCGCTGGACCTGTCGCGGGTGACGGAGAACGCCACGCTCATCTCGGTGCTGATGACCTGCTCCAGCGCGTGGATGGAATCGGCGCTGCTGGACCCGAACGGCGGACAGCGGTGGGTGATCTACGACGAGGCCTGGAGATTGATGAGCGAGCCGGCGCTGCTGAAGCGGATGGACGCGCACTGGCGGCTGGCCCGCGCCTACGGGATCAGCAACATGCTCATCTTCCACAAGCTCACCGACTTGGAGAACGTCGGCGACCAGGGCTCGGCGATGCGCTCGCTGGCCAACAGCCTGTTGGCGAACGCGGAGTCGCGGATCATCTACCGGCAAGAATCCGACCAGCTCGGCACCACCGCGAAGACCCTCGGCCTGACCGGCACCGAACGCTCCCTCCTGCCGACCCTGGGAACCGGGCAGGGGCTGTGGCGGATCAAGGATCGCTCCTTCGTCGTGCAGCACCAGCTCCACCCCGACGAGTACGACCTGTTCGACACCACCGCCCGCATGAGCTGAATTCCCCGCAAGTTCAGGAATCCTGAAGTCGATTTGGCGTGAAGATGCGGGTTGAGAGGTCGCTGGGGCAGGTGTGAGTGTGCATGTTCACGGAAGATGCAACCTCAGCGTGGCTTCCTGCGGGATCAGCAGGGGTGCGGCGTTCGACGAGGATGGTGTCGCGCCAGCGGCCGGCGTGCGGCCCGTAGTCCATGCGGGCGATGCGTTCTCGTCTGCCGACGGTGCGGAATCCGGCGCGCTCGTGGAGACGCAGGCTTGCGGTGTTCTCGGGGAAGATTGAGGACTGGACCGTCCAGATGCCCGCGTGGTCGGCGACGGCGAGGAATGCGGCCAGGAGCCTGGAGCCGACGCCCTGTCCTGCAGCATCCGGGTGGATGTAGATCGAGTGTTCGACGACGCCCGCATAGGCGGTCCGCGTTGAGGTGGGGGCCGCGGCAACCCATCCGTTGACCCGATCTGCGGAGTCGAGGGCTACCAGGCTCAGCTCGGAGCGTTTGCAAGTGATGAACGCGGCCCAGTTCGCGGGCGGCACAGCTTCGAAGGTGGCGTGCCCGGTGGCGATCCCGGCTTGGTAGATGCTCGCGACCTCGGGCCAGTCGGACTCGACCATCGGCCGGAACCGGGACTCTGGCATCAGGAGAGGAACGCCCGCGCGGCAGTGGCGAGCGTGTCGGTTGTGGGCTGGTAGTAGGCCCACTTACCGCGTTGCTCGCGGGTCACGAGTCCGGCTTCGACAAGGAGCTTCATGTGGTGTGACACGGTCGGCTGCGACAGTCCGACGGGTTCGGTGAGGTCGCACACGCACATCTCGCCCTCGCTGCTGCCGACGATCATCGCCATGAGCTTGACCCGGGTGGGGTCGCCGAGCGCTTTGAACACCCGGGCGAGCTGCTGTGCGGTCGCATCGTCGAGCGGTTGCCCCGGGATGCAACAGGTCGAGGCTTCGGGGGTGCTCTCGATGGTCGCGGGGGTGTTCATGGCTCCATTCTGCCCTACGCATTGACATCTGTCGATACGTGAGGCAGGCTTGCTCATATTGAAGAACGTCAATGTAAGGAGGTTGGGTATGGTTTCCGTCGTCGTTATCGGTGCAGGCCCGCAGGGGCTCGCAGCGGCCGCGCATCTACTGGAACGCGGATTAAACCCGCTCGTGCTGGAGGCCGGTGATGGTCCGGGGGCAGCTGTTGCGGAGTGGGGGCATGTGCGGCTGTTCTCGCCGTGGACGGAGCTCACCGATGCGGCGTCTCGTCGCCTGCTGGAGCCGACGGGGTGGGTGGCGCCGGAGAAAGGCTATCCGACCGGGGCGCAGTGGATCGAGGGGTATCTCGCCCCGCTTGCGGACGCGCTGGGCGACCGGGTCCGGTATGGGGCTCGTGTGGTCGGAGCGGCGCGCAAGGGGCGGGATCTCGCGGTCGATGCCGGGCGAGCGGAGCAGCCGTTCGTCGTGCACGTCCGCCGCACGGATGGTGGGCAGGAGCGGATCGAGACCGACGCGGTGATCGACGCGTCGGGCACCTGGTACACCCGGAGTCCCGCGGGTGCTGACGGTCTCCCCGCGCTCGGTGAGGAGGCTGCAGTCCATGCGGGGCTGGTGGAGCATCGCATGCCCGCGATCGAGGATGCCCTGGGTTTGGCTGGTCAGCATGTGGTGGTGGTCGGCAACGGTCATTCTGCGGCGACGACGATCGGGATACTGTCGCGGGTAGCGAAGCGGGTGCCGGGGACGCGGATCAGCTGGGTGCTGCGCCGCGGCACGGTCGGCAATACGTTCGGCGGCGGGAGCGGGGACGAACTGCCCGAGCGCGGTGCGCTGGGTCAGCGGGCGAAGAAGGCGGTCGAGGACGGGCTTGTGGATCTCGTCACCGGGTTCCGTACCGAAGAGGTGGCGGTCGAGGACGGGCAGGCTGTGCTCCTCGCGGAGGACGGCCGCCGTTTGGAACCGGCATCGCGCGTGTTCGTCGCGACCGGGTTCCGGCCTGACCTGTCGTTCCTGTCCGAGATCCGGCTCGATCTCGACATGCGGTTGCAGGCTCCGGCGAAGGTCGCTGTCGAGGTGGACCCGAACCTGCATTCGTGCGGCTCCGTCCGTGCCACGGGAGCGGCGGACCTCGCACACCCGGAGCCGGGCTTCTACATCGTGGGGGCGAAGTCGTACGGGCGGGCGCCGACGTTCCTGGCTCTGACCGGGTTCGAGCAGGTCCGCAGCGTCGTTGCGGCGATCGCCGGCGACCGTGAGGCGGCCGCGCGCGTCGACCTCGTCCTGCCGGACACAGGGGTGTGTGGCGGGTCTGGCCTGTTCGACGCCCCGGACGATCAGGCGGCCTCGGACTCGTGCTGCGCGCCCGCGCCGCAGCTGGTCCAGATCGGCGCGAGGACCACGAGATGAGCCGGGGCCGCCTGCTGATCGTCGGCGGCGGGCAGTCCGGCCTCGCCGCAGCCCGCACCGGACGCGTCCGGGGCTGGGAACCGGTCGTCCTGGAGGCCGGTGACGAGCCGGTCGGGTCCTGGCCGCGCTACTACGACAGCCTGCGCCTGTTCTCCCCACGCCGGTTCAGTTCCTTCCCCGGGTACCCGTTCCCCGGCGACCCGGACGGCTACCCGGGCCGCGACGAGGTCGTCGAGTACCTGCGCGGATACGCCGACCGGCTCGGCGTCGAGGTCCGGACCAATGCCCGCGTCGTCGACGTCACCGCCGACGGGCCGGCGTTCACGGTGGAGTTGGCTGACGGGAGCAGCCTGGTCGGTGACGCGCTCATCGCCGCTTCCGGTTCGTTCGGCAATCCCCACGTGCCGGCGATCCCCGGCAGGGGGGCATTCGAGGGGCGGGTTCTGCATGTGGCCGACTACCGGTCGCCGGAGGAGTTCGCCGGGCAGCGGGTCGTGGTCGTCGGGGCGGGCAACTCCGCCGTGCAGGTGGCCCACGAGCTCGCCGAGCACGCGGAGACGTCGCTGGCGGTGCGGGACCGGGTGCGGTTCGCGCCGCAGATGATCGCCGGACGCGACCTGCACTGGTGGCTGCGCCTCACGCGCGCCGACCTGCTCCCGCCATCGGTCCTCGAACGGCTCGTCACCGGCACCCCGGTGATCGGGACGACACGTACAAGCGGGCGCTGGAGGCGGGCCGGCCCGACCAGCGGCCCATGTTTCACCGCGTTGTCCCCGGACGGGGTCGTGTGGCCTGACGTCTCCCGGGAGCAGGTCGACGCCGTGATCTTCGCGACCGGCTACCGGCCGCACCTGACCTACCTGACCTCGCTTGGCGTCCTCGACGGGGCCGGCAGGCCCCGGCACGACCGCGGTGTCTCGACCGCGCTGCCGGGGCTGGGCTTCCTCGGTGTGGAGTTCCAGCGGTCGTTCTCCTCGAACACGCTGCGCGGGGTGCACCGCGACGCCCGGCACGTCGTCGACGCCCTGACCAGGCTGCCGCGGGGTGCCGCCGTTGCCTGAGCCCGGACCCCGCCCATCGCTGGGAGCGGTGCTGGCGGCGCTGTGCGTGACCGAGATCGTCTCCTGGGGGCTGCTCTACTACGCCTTTCCGGTGCTCGCGCCGCGGATCAGCGCCGACACCGGTTGGTCCTCGATGGCCGTCACCTCGGCGTTCTCGGCGGCACTGGTGGTCTCGGCGCTGGTCGGGGTCCCGGTCGGCCGCGTCATCGACCGGCGCGGACCGCGGCTGGTCATGACGGTCGGGTCGGTCCTTGGAGTCCTGGCTCTCGTGGTGATCGGCACGGCAGGGAGCCTGCCGGTCTTGGTCGCCGGGTGGGTGCTCGCCGGGGCCGCGATGGCCGGGGTGCTCTACCCGCCGGCGTTCGCCGCGGTCACCGGCTGGTTCGACGCACGCCGTCTCGGGGCGCTGGCCACGCTCACGCTCGTCGCGGGCCTGGCCAGTACGGTCTTCGCGCCGCTGACGGCGGTCGCGGGCGAGCAGCTGGGCTGGCGGGCGACCTACCTGTGGGCGGCAGCCACCCTCGCCGTCGTCACAGTGCCGGCCCACTGGCTCCTGCTGCGACGCCCCTGGCCCGCGCGCGGGCATCGCGACGCGCCCGCCGCCGACAGCGCCCATGCCGTCGCGGTCCTGCGCAGCGCGCGGTTCTGGCTGCTCACGGGCGGTTTGACCGCGGCGTCGCTGGCCATGTACACGGGCCTGCTGGCCCTGGTCCCGCTCATGCTCGAGCGCGGCCTCGACGCCCGGGCCGCAGCCTGGGTGCTCGGCCTCGGAGGCGTCGGCCAGGTCGCCGGACGCCTCGTCTACACCGGCCTGGCGCACCGGGCCTCGCTGACCGCGCGCACCGCCGCCGTGTTCATCCTGGTGACTGCGAGCACGCTGGTCCTGGCCGTGGTGCCGGGCCCGGTGGGCCTGCTGATCGCGGCGTCGATGCTCGCCGGAGTCGGCCGCGGGATCGCCACGCTGCTGCAGGCGACCGCGATCACCGACCGCTGGGGAGAGCGCGCCTACGGCCACCTCTCCGGCGTCCTCGGCCTCCCGGTCCTGCTGGCCGCCGCCCTCGCCCCGTTCGCCGGGGCCGTCCTCGCCGAGGTGACCGGGAGCTACGCGAGGGCATTCGCCGTCCTGACCGCCCTGGCTGCAGTCGGGACGGCCCTGATGATCGCCAGCGTGTGGACGAGGGCCTGCGCGGAGCAGCCACTCCTCCCGCCGCGTGGCGTTCATAGTCGAGGTTGAGGTCATCGGAGCCGACAATAGGTCAGCATTCACTGTATAATTTAGCGTATGCTGACTATTGCTTCGCGTCTCGACGTCATGAACCGGCTGGGCCGGGCCATGGCGGACCCGACGCGCTCCCGGATCCTGATGACCCTGCTGGACGGCCCGAGCTACCCGGCCGTGCTCTCGCGCGAGCTGGAGCTGACCCGGTCGAACGTGTCGAACCACCTGACCTGTCTTCGCGACTGCGGGATCGTGGTCGCCGAGCCCGAGGGTCGGCAGACGCGCTACGAGATCGCCGACCCGCACCTCGCGGCGGCGCTCACGGCGCTGGTGGACGTGACGCTGGCCGTGGACGAGCACGCGCCGTGCGTGGACGCCGAGTGCACGGTGCCGGGCTGCTGCGGGACGGGAGCGGGCGCGTGAGCGCGGCGTGCGGCTGCGACGAGCCCGACACCCAGGTCGCTGAGGAGGCCGAGGAGGAGCGGGAGCGTCCATGGTGGCGGGACCGCGGGATCATGGTCCCGGTGCTCTCCGGCGTCGCCTTCGGCACGGGCCTGGTCCTGGAATGGACGGGCGCGGAGATCCCGGCGCTGGTGGCGTTCTGGATCGGCCTGCTGCTGGGCGCGTCGACGTTCACGCCCGGCGCGGTCCGGAAGCTGTTCACGGGCAAGCTGGGCATCGGGCTGCTGATGACGATCAGCGCGGTCGGCGCGGTCATCCTCGGCTACGTCGAGGAGGCCGCGGCGCTGGCGTTCCTGTACTCCATCGCCGAAGCGCTGGAGGACAAGGCCATTGACCGCGCCCGCGGCGGGCTGCGGGCGCTGCTCAAGCTGGTCCCGGAGACCGCGACCATCCGGCAGGACGGCGCGTCCGTGGAGGTCGCCGCGAAGGATCTGGCCGTTGGTCAGCTGATGCTCGTGCGTCCGGGTGAGCGGATCGCGACCGACGGGATCGTGCGTGCGGGCCGGTCGAGCTTGGACACCTCGGCGATCACCGGGGAGTCGATCCCGGTGGAGGTCGAGCCCGGCGACGCGGTGTCGGCCGGGGCGATCAACACCGCCGGTGCCCTGGAGGTCGAGACGACCGCGGCGGGCACCGACAACTCGCTGACCACGATCGTGGAGCTGGTCGAGCAGGCGCAGGCCGAGAAGGGGGACCGTGCCCGCCTGGCCGACCGCATCGCCCGTCCGCTCGTGCCCGGCGTGCTGATCCTCGCCGCCCTTGTCGCGGTCATCGGCTCGCTGCTGGGCGACCCGGAGCTGTGGATCACCCGCGCCCTCGTGGTGCTCGTCGCCGCGTCGCCGTGCGCGCTGGCGATCTCCGTCCCGCTGACCGTCGTCGCCGCGATCGGCTCGGCGAGCAGGTTCGGCGTGATCATCAAGTCCGGTGCCGTGTTCGAGCGGTTCGGCGTGATCCGCCACGTCGCCGTCGACAAGACCGGCACCCTCACCCGCAACGAGCCCGCCGTCACCGCCGTCCTCACCGCCGACGGCGTGACCGAGGCGCAGGCCCTGGCCTGGGCGGCATCCCTGGAGCAGCACAGCACCCACCCGCTGGCCGCCGCGATCACCGCCGCCGCACCCGGAGCCCCCGCCGCCCTGGAGGTCACCGAGCAGGCCGGGCACGGCATCGAGGGCACCCTCGACGAGGCCCGGGTCACCGTCGGCAGCCCCCGCTGGCTGGACGCCGGGACGCTCAAGGACCAGGTCGCCGGCCTGGAGGAGCAGGGCATGACCGTCGTGATCGTGCACCGCGACGACGTCCCGGTCGCCGCGATCGGCGTCCGCGACGAGCTGCGACCCGAAGTCCCCGAGGTGGTCCGCACCCTCGCCGCCCAGGGCGTCGGGATGACCATGCTCACCGGCGACAACGCCCGCACCGCCCGGGCGCTGGCCGCGCAGGCCGGGATCGAGGACGTGCGCGCCGAGCTGCGCCCCGAGGACAAGGCCGCCGCGATCACCGAGCTGGGCAAGCACGGCTCGGTCGCGATGATCGGCGACGGCATCAACGACGCCCCCGCCCTCGCCGCCGCGGACATCGGCATCGCGATGGGCGCGACCGGCTCCGACGCCGCGATCGAGTCCGCCGACGTCGCCTTCACCGGCCACGACCTGCGACTCCTCCCGCGAGCGTTCGACCACGCCCGCCGCGGACGGCACATCATCAACCAGAACATCATCCTGTCGCTGCTGATCATCACCGTCCTGCTGCCGCTGGCCCTGTTCGGCGTGCTGGGGCTGGCCGCGGTGGTGCTGGTGCACGAGATCGCCGAGGTCGTCGTCATCCTCAACGGGCTCCGCGCGGCTCGGACCCGAAAAGAGCGGATCGCATGAAGGTCGAACTGTTGCACATCCTCGACTGCCCGAACACGGACATCGCCGAAGCCAACGCGCGTGCTGCGCTGGACGCTATCGGATTTGTGGACGTGGCCGTCGAACTGGTAGCCATCCGGACCGAGGCCGAAGCGACGAATTCTCCGTTCGGAGGATCACCCACGCTCCTCGTCGACGGCGTCGACCTGTTCCCGACCGCACCGGTCCGCTCGCTCGCGTGCCGCGTCTACTCGACGGAAAGCGGATTCGCCGGAGCGCCCACGCCGGAGCAGATCGAAGCAGCGCTGCGAGGCGCTTCTCGATAGAGCGACAACCACTGGGGACGCAATTAGCGGGCCACACCCGCGGCACAACGATGTTCCCCGCATGGATTGAGCTCCCTCAAGAGCATGGGAGAGGCAAGCGCCGATGTTGCTTGCCCCTCCGGCGCTCACACTCCCTCAGACGAGCAGCTCTGCCAAGAGCGCTTCGATGCGCCCCTTGATCTCGTCGCGGATCGGGCGCACCGCCTCGATGCCCTGTCCGGCGGGGTCGTCGAGCTTCCAGTCCTCGTACCGCTTGCCCGGGAAGAACGGGCAGGCGTCGCCGCAGCCCATCGTGATCACCACGTCGGAGGCCTGCACCGCCTCGGTGGTGAGCACCTTCGGCTGCTCGGCGGTGATGTCAATCCCTTCCTCGCGCATGGCTTCGACGGCCACGGGGTTGATCTGCTCGGCGGGCATGGACCCGGCCGAGCGGACCTCGATGCGGCCTGCGGCGAGGTGGCGGAGGTAGCCGGCGGCCATCTGGGAGCGGCCGGCGTTGTGGACGCAGACGAACAGGACAGAGGGCTGCTGAACGGTCATGATCTTTGGCTTCTTTCAGTCGGTGAGGGTCGCGAGGAGGGCGCGGACGCGGGACTCGATGTCGTGTCGGATCGCGTCGACCCCTTGCGGGGAGGCGAGGGCGGGGTCGCCGACGGCCCAATCCTCGTAGCGGACACCCGGGATGATCGGGCACACGTCGCCGCAGCCCATCGTCACCACAACGTCCGCGGCGCGGACGGCGTCGTCGGTCAGCGGCTTCGGGAACGCATCCCGAGCCTCCTGCTCGCCTTCGATCTCGACGAGCAGGGAGCGCACGTGCGGGTGCAGGTCCGACGCCGGGGTCGAGCCTGCGGAACGGGCGATCACTCGGCCGTCGGCGAGCTGGTTGACGATGGCGGCGGCGAGCTGGGAACGGCCCGCGTTCTGCACGCACACGAACAGCACCTGCGGCACCCCCGAAGACCGATCCCGGGTGAGGTCGGCGAGGCGCTGGCGGGCGAAGCGCTCGGTCAGCGGGATCATGTGCTGCGTCAGCTTCGCCGACCGCACCAGGCCCGCGTAGGACTCGCGCACGATCGCGATCACGACATCACGGTGCAGCCCGGTCAGCTCGTTGGCCAGTTCCTCGGCGAGCCGGGTCACGCGGGCGTCCATCTGCCGCAACGCTTCAACTCGCGCCTGAGCGTCCTCCGGCTCGTCGGCGACTGCCGCTGGTGCGAACGCGTCGAGGAGGGCCGCGACGGCGCGCTGCTTGCCCGGCGCGATCCGGTACCAGACCCACGTACTGCGCCGCTCGGACCGCAGCATCCCGGTCTCCTTCAACACCTTCAGATGGTGGGAGACGGTCGGCTGGGACACGTCGGCGAGCTCCGCGAGATCGCACACGCAGGACTCGCCGCGCGGGTCGGTCGCGATCGCGGACAGCATCCGCAGCCGCAGCGGATCCGCCAGCGCCTTGAGCGCCCCGGCCACAGTCGCAGCTGCGTCGGCGCCGATCGCGTGCATCGCGGAGGGCGCGCACGCCTCGGCGTCGGGAAGGACAGCGGTGTCGGTCATGACGTCCTCGATTCGATCGTGGATTCGGTGGTGTAGGGGTCGGTGCGGAACCAGGCTTTCGCCGCCCAGAGCGAGACGTAGACCAGCCCCACCAACACGGGCACCTCGATGAGCGGGCCGACGACCCCCGCCAAGGCCTGCCCGGAGGCCGCGCCGAAGGTGCCGATGGCGACCGCGATGGCCAGTTCGAAGTTGTTCCCGGCCGCGGTGAACGCGAGCGTCGTCGACCGTGCGTAGCCGAGACCGAGGCCCTTGCCGAGCAGCAGCCCCGCGAACCACATCAGGCCGAAGTAGACCAGCAGCGGCAGCGCGATCCGGGCGACGTCCATCGGCCGGGAGGTGACCTGTTCGCCCTGGAGGGCGAACAGCAGCACGATCGTGAACAGCAGGCCGTACAGCGCCCACGGCCCGACCCTCGGAAGGAACGTCTCCTCGTACCAGTCGCGCCCCTTCCGCTTCTCGCCGATCCACCGCGAGGCGAACCCCGCGGCGAGGGGGACGCCGAGGAAGACGAGCACATTCAGCGCGATCTGCCAGACCGAGATCTCCAGCCCTTGCGTGTCCAGCCCCAGCCAGCCCGGCAGGACGGTGAGATAGAACCAGCCCAGCAGGGAGAACGCGACGACCTGGAACACCGAGTTGATCGCCACCAGCACCGCGGTCGCTTCCCGGTCACCGCAGGCCAGATCGTTCCAGATCACGACCATCGCGATGCAGCGGGCGAGCCCGACGATGATCAGCCCGGTGCGGTACTCGGGCAGATCCGGCAGGAAGATCCAGGCCAGGGCGAACATCACCGCCGGCCCCACGAGCCAGTTCAGCACGAGCGAAGAGACCAGGAGCTTCTTGTCTCCGGTGACGGCGGCGGCCTTGTCGTAGCGGACCTTCGCGAGCACCGGATACATCATCACCAGCAGGCCCAGCCCGATCGGGACCGAGATCCCACCGACCTCCATCGCGGACAGCACGTCGGAGAGCACAGGCACGAACCGGCCGAGGAGGAGACCGGCGACCATGGCGAGGCCGATCCACAGCGGCAGCCACTTGTCGAGTGTGGAGAGCCGTTTCGGTGCGGTGCGGGTCACGGTGTCGGTCATGCGAGCAGCTCCTCGATCTTCGTCGCGTAGACGGGCTTCGGGTGCGCGCCGATCAACACGTCCACCCGTTCCCCGTTCCGGTAGAACCCGAGGGTCGGGATCGAGGTCACGCCGGCCGCGGTCACGGTCTCGGGGTTCTGATCGGCATCGACCTTCACGATCTTCACCCGGCCCGCGTACTCACCGGCGAGCTGGTCCAGGATCGGGGCGACCGCCTTGCACGGCCCGCACCAGGCCGCCCAGATGTCGACCACGACGGGCAGCTCGGAGTCGAGCACCTCGGCCCGGAACGTGGCGTCGGTGACGGGGGTGACGGTGCTCATGCGGAAACCTCCAGAACAGGTGCGGAAACGGTGGCGGGAGCAAGGTTCGACAGGTAGTGCTGGGCGTCCTGTGCGGCCGCGCAGCCGGTGCCCGCGGCGGTGATCGCCTGCCGGTACGTGTGATCGACGAGATCCCCGGCCGCGAACACCCCGGCCAGGTTCGTCCGCGTCGACGGGTGCGCGACCCGCACGTACCCGTCCGCGTCGGTGTCGACCTGGCCGGTCACGAGATCTGAACGCGGGTCGTGCCCGACCGCGACGAACACCCCCGTCGCGTCGAGTCTCCGCTCGGTCCCAGTGACGCTATCGCGCAGCGTGAGCCCGGTGACCTGCTCGTCGCCGAGGATCGCGGCGACCTCGCTGTTCCAGGCGACCTCGATCTTCGGGTCGTCCAGCACGCGCTGCGCCATGATCTTCGACGCCCGGAACTCGTCCCGGCGGTGCACGACGGTCACTTTCGACGCGAACCGGGTGAGAAACAGGGCCTCCTCCATCGCGGAGTCTCCGCCGCCGACCACGGCGATCTCCTGGTCGCGGAAGAAGAACCCGTCGCACGTCGCGCACCAGGACACTCCGTGCCCGGACAAGCGGTCCTCCTCGGGGAGGTCGAGCTTGCGGTACGCGGAGCCCATCGCCAGGGCCACCGCCCGCGCCCGATACGTGGCCCCGGCACCGGTCTCGATGATCTTCACGTCGCCGTCGAGGTCGAGGCGGGTCGCGTCGTCGTAGACGATCTGAGCGCCGAACCGTTCAGCCTGCGCCCGCATCGACTCCATCAACTCCGGACCCTGCACACCATCGACGAAGCCGGGGAAGTTCTCCACCTCGGTCGTCGTCATCAACGCCCCGCCCGCGGTCACCGAGCCGGCGATCACGACCGGGGCAAGCCCCGCACGAGCAGCGTAGACCGCCGCGGTGTACCCGGCGGGACCGGACCCGACGATGACCAACTCGACCTCTTGATTCGACATGTATCTATATTGACGCTTATCGAAGCACGCGGCAAGTCGGCGAGGCGCATCTGGGTGGTGTTTGCCGAAGGTTCATCTTCTGAGGCGGCTACGCACTGTCGGCCGTGATGTTCTGCGGTCCCGTGGCGGTGTGGGAGTAGCGCAGCGCGGTCTCGATGCCGATGCCGAAGAGGTCGCAGATGCGCCTGACATCGCCGCCGGTCTGCTCGACTTCGTAGAGAATCCGGTCGGTGCGCAGGGCCTGGGCTGTCACTCCGGCCTTCTTCCAGGGGAAGTTCCGGCCGGGCGGCGGGAGACGGGGCGCGGTCTGGACGGTGACGAGCAGGTAGGGGTTCTTCGTTTCCGGCCAGCGCTGGGCACGGTGGTCGAGCCACGCGCTCAGGCGGACGCGGACAGGTTTCGCGAGCGGGATGAAGCGGCCGTCGGGCATTCGCAGACGTCCGTCGATGATGTCGGTGAGTTGGATGTGCTGGACCTGCTGCGTGGTCAGGGCGTGGAAGGCGACGAGCGAGACGGCCAACGCGATTGCGGGGTCGGGGTTGACCAGTGCGTCGCGGATCGCCGTGGGCTCCATTGGCAGCGGTGTGTTGCGCCGCGGGCCGCGCAGCGGGATCGCATTCGTCGGGTCGGTGAAGACCTGCTTGCGGCCGCGCAGGATCGTGAACAGACTGCGGAAGCCGAGCAGCATCGTATGGCGACGGGAGGGGTCGTCAGGGAGGGCGGCGAGGATGTCTTCGGTGCTGATCCCTGCGAGGCTGGTGCGCCCGTCGTCGACCCAGCGAGTGATCGCGGGGAGGATGCCGTACATCTGGCCTTTGACGGTCCTCGTGTCGCGGGGCTGACGGCGCGGCGGGGTCTTGGAGCCGTCGACCATGATGTCGCGCCAGAGCTCGAGCTGGGATCGCATCGGCTCGGGCAGGGCATGGGTCTTGCGTTCGAAGAGCTTGGTGAACGAGGGCACCCGATCGTCGATGAGGAGCCCGGCGTCTTCGAGGACTTCGATGGTGGAGCGGATGTTGCTGCCGTCGTCGTAGCTGCGCATCGCGAGGATGTCAGAGGCGCGAAAGCGCAGATTCGCGCCGGGGAACACGAGCTGCAGGACTTTCAGGGTGCGCCTGACCTGGTTGGTCTGTCGCTTGCTCCAGGCGTACTCGCGGGCTCGGGCGTAGAGGAAGTGGTCGGTGCGGCTGGTGATGTCGCGCAGCCGGATCTCGTTGGAGCGCTGACGGAGGCGTTCGGGGTCGGGGTCGATATGAAACAGGACCGGCTGGTAGCTGGCGGGAGTCGGCGGCGGCGTGTTGATGACCTTGAGCGCTTCGCGGATGCTCATCGCCATCGGCAGGTGGAGTTCTGCGGGCTGACGGGAGTCGTTCATCGAGGCGAGGAAGAACTGCTGGCCGTACGTGCGGGCCGCGTCGAGGTCGAGCGGTTCACCAGGCGTCTGGTGGTAGCGGGCGGTTTCCAGGCAGAGGCGGCAGTAGCCCTGCTCACCGATGGTGACCTCGCGGTGGCAGGAGACGCACTCGCCCTGCGGGTAGTGCGTGAACCACCAGCGGCACTTCCAGCACCGCCAGTTGCGTTGCCGGTAGACGCCCCAAGCGAGGCAATCGCGGCAGGAGC
>NZ_JBNFOM010000042.1:0-16288 GCF_057364785.1 Brevibacterium sp. LAARM2_SD2
GCTCAACGGCCGAGCCCAGGCGCCGCTGCGCCGCCCGACGCCCACCGCTCGGCGCCGCTGTGGTCCCGCACCCGCTTCACGGCGGCGGCGAGAGAGGCGGTGGCCTCGGTCGCGTCGGCGATGAGGGGATGGCTGACCGCGGCATTGCCGAGCATCTGCGTCTCGTCGATGTCGATGCGTACGACGGTGTCGGGCAGGGTCAGTAGTACGGGCCAGAAGTCGCTCGGGGCGAGTTCGGTGCCGACCGCGACGACGGCATCGGCGCGGGCGAGGATGTCGGGCAGCTCGGGGAGGAACCCGTTCGCCCCGAGCACGAGCGGATGGTCGCCGGCGATCGCGCCCTTGGCGTTCGCGGAGAGGATGATCCCGGCGCCGAGCGCCTCGGCGAGGGCGACGATCCCCTCCCCCGCACCGTGGGACCCGCCGCCGGCGATGACGAGCGGACGCTGGGAGGCGGCGAGCGCCTCGGCGGCGGTGGCGACGCCCTGCTCATCGAGCACGGGCAGGGGCCGGGTGACGGCGGGGTGGATGATGCCTGGCCCGGTGGCCTCGATGAGGTCGAGCGGGATCTCGATGCTCGCGGGCCGGGGCCGGCCGGAGCGGATGCGCGTGAGCGCCTGCGCGACGGCCAGCGGCACCTCCCCCACGGTCGTCACGCGGTGACTGTCGCCGAGGATCGCCTCGATCGCGAGCGCCTGGCTGCGCACCTCGTGGAGGAGTCCGGTGCCGCGGCCGGGATGGGTCGAGGGCATGCCGGGGCTGATGAGGAGGACCGGCACGGAGTCGGTGAACGACTGGAGCAGCGCGGTCAGCGCGTTGAGCACGGCGGGTCCCGTCGTCGTCACGACGACCTGGACGTCACCGGTGACGCGGGCGGCGCCGTCGGCCATGAAGCCCGCCCCCTGTTCATGGCGGGGCGAGACGATCTCGATGCCGTGCTCGCTCAGCTGCGCGAAGATCTCGAGGTTGTGGGTGCCGGGGATCCCGAAGACGCGGGTGATGCCCTCGGCGGCCAGGGCTGCGGCGAGGTGGCCGCCGCCGGTGAGTTCGCTCATGCGCTCGTCTCCGTTCGTGTGTCGGTGCGGGGATGGGTGGGGATGGCCTGGCCCCGGTCGCTGGTGTCGGTGCTCGGATGGGTGGGAGCTGTGACGTCGTCGCCTGCGGCGTCCGCGTCCTCGGTCTCTCCGGCCTCCTCGGTCTCACCGGGGTCGGTGATGACGAGGGCGTCGACGGCGAGCGCCCCGGATGCGGCGACGCGCACGGGGTTGATCTCGATCTCCGTGATCGCGTTCGACCCGGCGATGAGCCGGGAGACGGCGACGACGACGTCGGCGAGGCTCTCGACGTCGGCGGCCGGCCGGCCCCGCCATCCTTGGAGGAGCCGGTGGATCTTCAGTCGCGCGAGCATGTCGAGGGCCTCGGTCCGCGACACCGGCGCGAGTTCGAGACGGGTGTCCTCGTAGAGCTCCGTCTCCGTGCCCCCGGCCCCGACCAGGACGATGGGACCGAAGTTCTCGTCCTGCCGCCCGCCGACGAGGATCTCGACGACGTGCTCACGCCGGTCCATCTCCTCGACGATGTAGTCACCGGCACCGAGGCGGCCGACCATCTCCGTGTGCGCGGCGTCGAGCGCGGCCAGGTCCGGCAGCCCGAGGACGATGCCGCCGACCTCCGTCTTGTGCGCGGGCCACCCTGCCTTGAGGACGAACGGCGGGGTCAGACCCGCTGCCGCGACCGCCTCGGCGAGGTCATCGGAGTCCCCCACCCGCACCCCAGCGGGCACGGCGACCCCGGCTGCCGCGATCGTCTCCCGGGCCGCGCTGTAGCCGGTCCCCCACGGGGTCAGTGCCGCCGACTGTTCGAGTGACTCGGCGATCCGACCGGAGTGGGCGGCGTAGAACGCGGCGAGCGAGAGCACCCGCATCGTCGTGTCGATCGACCGGTAGCAGGGGACGAACCGCGCCCACAGGTCGGTCACGGCCGGGGAATCCGCGCTCATCGAATGGACGAGCAGGGGTTTGCGCAGCTCCGCGGCGGTCCCGCCGAGGACACCCACCTCGGCGAGTTCAGCCGCTTCCAGCTCCGGTGTGTCCTCCCCGTAGGCGCCGAAGTACCCGGTGAGGACGACGGCGTCGACGCTGTCGTCGGCGAGGAGCTCGCGCACGACGCGGGCGTAGACGCTCAGGTCCTTCTCCCCGGCCCCGTCGAGGTCGATGGGGTTGTCGATGTGCCCGGCCTCGGGGATGACGGCGGAGACCCTGGCGCGGGTCGCCACAGTGAGCGGATCGACGGTGAGGCCGTGGAGTTCGGCCATGTCCGCGGCGATCGCTGCCTGACCGCCCGAGTCGGAGACGATCGCGACCCGGCGGCCGCCCGGCAGCCATGAGGAGGCGAAGTACCCGGCGAGTTCGACGATCTCCGACGGTGAGGACAGGCGGATCGCGCCGGCCTTCCGGCAGGCCGCATCGACGGCGTCGATCGCCGAGGTGAGCGCCCCGGTGTGGGAGCGCGCGAGCCGTCTGCCGGCGGTCGAGGCTCCGGTGGTGAGGATCATCGTCGGTTTGCCCGCCGCCCGCAGGCGCTGCAGGGCAGCGACGATCGCCTCTCCCCCGCTGAAGGATTCGAGGTAGACGGCGACCTGACTGGTGGCGGGATCGTCGACGAGGGTGTCGAGGATCTCCGCCGCCCGGACATCGGACTGCCCGCCGATCGAGGCGAACCGGGAGATCCCGATGCCGCTGCGGGCCGAGAGGGCGGCGATCTCCGAGCCGAGCTGCCCGCTCTGGGAGACGACGGCGAGCGAGCCCGGCGTGAAATGGCCCCACGCGAGGAGCAGCTCGTTGCCGGAGTCGACGAGGCCGAGGGAGCCGGGGCCGATGAGCCGGGCACCGGCGGCGGTGATCGTCGCGGCGAGCTCGGCGGCCCGCGGCACCCGGGTGGAGACGATGAGGAACGCGCGCACGCCGGCCGCGAGCGCCTCGGCGACGACGGGTTCGACCCCGGCACCCGGGATCGAGATGACGAGGAGCTCGGGGGCCTCGGGCAGATCGGACAGGCGCGCGTGCGTCGGGACGCCCTGGATCGAGGTGGCGTTCGAGTTGATGAGGAAGACGCGCCGTCGCCCGGCCCCGGTCAGGGCTCCGGCGGCGAGCCAGAAGCCCCATTTCGCCGGATTGTTCGAGGCTCCGAGGACAGCGACGCTGCTGGGGTCGAAGAACTGGTCCACGTCGCGCCCTAAGCCTGACCCATCGGGCGGTCGAGGTCGGCGAGGGCGGCGAGGTTCGCGTCGACCCGGGCCTGGGCGGCGACCCGTGGGGTGACGCCGGACTCCCGCGCCGCGGTGATCGTCTCGGTCGTCAGGTCCCGCAGGGTCTCAACGATGAGGGCGCGGCTCTGCTCCCACGAGCCGTCGATGTCACCGAAGTACACCCACCACCACCAGGCGTTCGTCGCGGAGTTCGCGAGGAAGTCGGGAACGACGGTGACGCCGCGAGCCGCCAGCGCCTCCTCTGCCTCGGCGGTGACGGGCATGTTCGCGGCCTCGACGATGTGCCTGGCACGGACGCGGTCGCTGTTGTCGGCGGTGATCGCGTAGCTCACGGCCGCGGGCACGAGGAGGTCGGCGTCGGCGGCGAGCCAGTCGTCGCGGTCGCCGACATGATCTTCCGGGCGCAGCGCGTCCCGGGAGACGCCGCCGTAGGGATCGCGGGTGGCGAGCAGCGTCTCGACGTCGAGGCCCGCGGGGTTGGAGACGAACCCGTCGGCATCGGCGATGCCGACGATCCGCACCCCCGCCTCGGCGAGGAAGCGCGCGGTCGCCCCGCCCATCGACCCGAATCCCTGGATCACCGCGGTCGTGTCCGCCGGTGACCGACCGTCGGCCTCGAGGGCGGCCAGCGCCGAGGCGGCCACCCCGAGTCCGCCGACGAGTTCGTCCTGGGCGACCCCGTCGACGATCGTCGAGAACGCCGTCAGCGACCGCTGCTCGGCTGCGGCGGGGTCGGCGACGAGCTTCTCGACCGCGCTCAGTCCGCTGCCGAGGCCGCGGCGCTCGAGGATCTCGTCGATGTCGTCCTGCCGGACTCCGAGGTCCTCACCGAGCGCCCAGTACGCGTGCATGAGCGGATTGATAGCGACGAGGAAGCGCTCGAGGACGTCGACGGCGCCCTCGGCGCGGGGGTCGAAGTCGATGCCGCCCTTTGCCCCGCCGACCGGGACGTACCGGCGTCCGGGCACGAGGTGGATCGCCTCTTTGCGGGTCATGCCCTCGGCGAGTCCGCGCACCTCCTCCAGGGTGCACCCGGGCCGCATGCGCAGGCCCCCGGAGGCGGCGCCGCGCACGAGGGTGTCGATGACGACGAAGCCGTGGGTGCCGGTGATCGGGTCCTGCCAGGTGATGTCCATGAACATGGGGCCTCCGAGGGACGGGCGGATGGAGGTCTTACTGAATAGCGGTTCAGTAAGAGTCTCACACCAGTCTGCGGCCGCAGGGCGCCGCGCGTCAAGGCCGGGGGCGGGCGCGTCCGAGAGCGGAGTCGGCGAAGTCGCGGACCCAGTCGAGCATGAGCGCCCGGGAGTCGGTCTCGGAGGTCATCAGCCGGACCGAGAGACCGTCGAGGTGGGCGAGGATCTTCGTCACCGCCTCGGCGATGTCACCGGGCGCCACGGTGAATTCCCCGGTCCCCGCACCGGAGCGGACCACCTCGGCGAACACGGTCTGCCACGCGCGGTCGAGACGGGCGAGCGTGGCCCTGATCTCCTCGTCGAAGAGCGCCGCGGACCATGCGTCCATCCAGATCGTCCAGCTGCGCGTCGACCCGCTCGGCAGGTACCACGCGAGGAGGTCGTCGAGGATCTCCTGCGCCGGACGGTCCGCGGCGGCGATCGCCCGCGCCCGGTCGAGGTCGTTCTCACCGGCGAAGGCGAATGCCTCGGCGACGAGGGCCTCCTTCGTCGCGAAGTGGTAGATGACGAGGCTCGCGCTCAGGTCGAGGCGGCGGGCGACGTCGGCGACCCGCAGGGCGCGCAGCCCGGTCGCCTCGATCTCGTCGATGGTCGCGGCGAGGATCTCCTCGCGGCGCACCTCGGCGCGTTTGCGACCCATGCGCCGGCCTCAGTCCCGCAGTGCGACGTCGGTGGCCGGGCCGACGAGGGAGAGCGCCTTCGGTCGCACGAGGAGATCGCCGGCCATGGCGCTGACCTGGTCGGGGGTGACCGAGCGGATGCGCTCGATGAGGTCGAAGGGCGCTTCGAGCGGGATGCCGAAGATCTCGGCCCGGGCCAGGCGGTTCATCCGCGCCGCCGAGGATTCGAGTCCGAGCACCATCGATCCGGAGAGCTGGGAGACGATCTCGTCGAGTTCGGCACGGCTCGGCGGGAGCTGCGCGAGGCGGTCCCATTCGGTCAGTGCCAGGTCGAGGACGGCCTGCCCGTTCTCGGGGCTGCACCCGGCGTAGATCCCGAACGTCCCGATGTCGGTGAACTGGCTCGCGGTCGCGTTGACCGCGTAGGCGAGCCCCCGCTCCTCGCGGATGCTCTGGAACAGCCGCGAGGACATGCCGCCGCCGAGCAGGGTGAGCAGCACCGAGTAGACGAACCGGTCCGGGTGGCCCTCGGGCAGACCCTGGCATCCGAGCAGCATCCCCAACTGCTCGGTGTCCTTGGTCGTGTGCGAGCGGCCGGTGCGGAATTCGGGCAGGGTGCGCGCCGAGGCGGCCGCGTGCGGGTGCCCGATGACGCCTGCGCCCGGTGAGGTCGAGACCTCTTCCGGCAGGGCCACGGTCGTCGCGAACGCCCCGGTCTCGGTCAGTGCCCGTTCGACCATGCCGACGACCTCGGAGTGCTCGGCGCCGCCGGCCGCGGCGATGATGAGCTGGCCGGGCACGTAGGTCGAGGCGTAGTGGTCGAGCAGGGTGTGGTGGCCGAGCACCCGGATCTGGTCCTTCGTCGCTCCGACGGGACGGGCCAGCGGGTGATCGGCGAAGACGAGGGCGTCGAAGTCGTCGAAGAGGACGTCGCCGGGATCGTCGGCGGCCATCGCGAGCTCTTCGATGATGACCCCGCGCTCACGTTCGAACTCCACAGGGTCGAGCGTGGAGTCGGAGACCATGTCGAGGAGCAGCGAGGTGATCGCCGGGAGGTCGGTGACGAGGCAGCGGGAGTAGTAGCACGTGAACTCCTTGGCCGTGATGGCGTTGGAGTCCCCGCCCGTGCGGTCAAGGCCGCGGCGATCGTCTTCGCGTCCTTCGTCGAGGTGCCCTTGAAGAGCATGTGCTCGAGGAAATGGGTCGAGCCGGCGGTCGCCGCGGTCTCGTCACGGGACCCGGCGGCGACCCAGATGCCGATCGTCTCGGAGGCGAGACCCGGCATGTGCTCGGTGGTGACGGTGAGACCACCGGGGAGGACAGACCGTTCGATGCGGCTGTCCTCCCCGGTGTGCGTGGAGCCTGGGATCAGTTCTCCGACTCCTCATCCGCCTCGGCGTCCGCGTCGTCATCGCCGTCGACGACGGGAGCGAGCGAGAGCTTGCCGCGGTCGTCGATCTTCGTGATCTCGACCTGGACCTTCTGGCCCACGCCGACGACGTCCTCGACGTCCTCGACGCGCTTGCCGTCGTTGAGCTTGCGCAGCTCGGAGATGTGGAGGAGCCCGTCCTTGCCCGGGGTGAGCGAGACGAACGCGCCGAAGCTCATCGTCTTGACCACGGTGCCGAGGTAGCGTTCGCCGACCTCGGGGACCTGCGGGTTGGCGATCGCGTTGATCATCGAGCGGGCCGCCTCGGCGGAGGTGCCGTCGGTCGCGCCGATGAGCACGGTGCCGTCGTCCTCGATGCTGATGTCCGCGCCGGTGTCCTCCTGGATCTGGTTGATCATCTTGCCCTTGGGGCCGATGACCTCGCCGATCTTGTCGACGGGGATGTTCACCGAGATGATCCGCGGAGCCGTCGCCGCCATCTCACCCGGGGCGTCGATGGCCTCGGCCATGACGTCGAGGATGACCATGCGGGCCTCGCGGGCCTGCTTGAGCGCGGCGGTGAGCACCGAGGAGGGCAGACCGTCGAGCTTCGTGTCGAGCTGGATCGCGGTGACGAAGTCCCGGGTGCCGGCGACCTTGAAGTCCATGTCGCCGAAGGCGTCTTCCGCACCGAGGATGTCGGTCAGGGCCGCGTATGCGGTCTGCTCGCCCTGGTCGGTGGAGATGACGTCGGAGACGAGGCCCATCGCGATGCCGGCCACGGGTGCCTGGAGGGGCACACCGGCGTTGAGCATCGACAGCGTCGAGGCGCACACGGAGCCCATCGAGGTCGACCCGTTCGAACCGAGGGCCTCGGAGACCTGGCGGATCGCGTACGGGAACTCCTCGCGCGAGGGCAGGACCGGGGCCAGGGCGCGCTCGGCCAGAGCGCCGTGGCCGATCTCGCGGCGCTTCGGGCTGCCCACCCGGCCGGTCTCACCGGTCGAGTAGGGCGGGAAGTTGTAGTGGTGCATGTAGCGCTTCGAGGTCACCGGCGACAGCGAGTCGATCTGCTGCTCGAGCTTGAGCATGTTGAGCGTGGTGATGCCGAGGATCTGGGTCTCGCCGCGCTGGAAGAGCGCCGAGCCGTGGACGCGCGGGATGACGCCGACCTCGGCCGAGAGCGGACGGATGTCCTTGAGCCCGCGTCCGTCGATGCGGACCTGCTCGGTGAGGATGCGCTTGCGCACGACCTGCTTCGTCAGGGCGTTGAGCGCCGCGGCGATCTCCTTCTCGCGGCCCTCGAAGCGCTCGCCGAGCTTGTCGAAGAGCTCTGCGAGGAGCTCTTCGCCGGCGGCTTCGCGCTCCTGCTTGTCGGCGATCTGGAAGTTCTCGGTCTGCTTCGCCTCGGCGAGGTCCTTGACGGCCTCGAAGACGTCGTCCTGGTAGTCGCGGAAGACGGGGAACTCGACGGTCGGCTTCGCGGCCTGGTCGGCGAGTTCCTGCTGGGCGCGGCAGAGTTCGGCGATGAAGGGCTTGGCGGCTTCGAGACCTTCGGCCACGACCTCCTCGGTGGGGGCTGTCGCGCCGGTCTTCACGAGGTCGATCGAGTTCTCGGTGGCCTCGGCCTCGACCATCATGATGGCGACGTCGTCACCGACCATGCGACCGGCGACGACCATGTCGAAGACGGCGTCGTCGAGCTGCGAGAAGTTCGGGAAGGCGACCCACTGACCGTCGATGAGCGCGATGCGCACGCCGCCGATGGGGCCGGAGAACGGCAGACCCGAGAGCTGGGTCGACATCGACGCGGCGTTGATCGCCAGGGCGTCGTAGAGGTGGTCGGGGTTGATCGACATCACGGTGACGACGACCTGGACCTCGTTGCGCAGGCCCTTGACGAAGGACGGGCGCAGCGGACGGTCGATGAGGCGGCAGGTGAGGATCGCGTCGGTCGAGGGGCGGCCCTCACGGCGGAAGAACGAGCCGGGGATGCGGCCGGCGGCGTACATGCGCTCTTCGACGTCGACGGTGAGCGGGAAGAAGTCGAAGCCCTCACGGGGGTGCTTGCCGGCGGTGGTCGCCGAGAGCAGCATCGTGTCGTCGTCGAGGTAGGCGACGGCGGAGCCGGCGGCCTGCTTGGCCAGCCGGCCGGTTTCGAAGCGGATGGTGTGTGAGCCGAAGCGACCGTTGTCGATCGTGGCCACGGTGGTTTCAGGGGTGGTACCCACGTAGTCTCCTAGTTCAATGCCGACGGACGGGCGGGTGCGCCTGCCGCGCCGGCGGACAGTGTCGTGGACGCCATGGAACCAGGGCCGGTCATCGATCGGGGCCCACGGATGAGGGCGTCTGCGCGGGCATCTGCCTTCCTCCGGAGGCCACTACCGAGGACCGAAACGTCCATGGCATAGGTGTCCGCCGGTCAGTCTACCGCAGTTGCCGTCATCCGACCGTGGGTCCGCGCACAGCTGAACTCCCGGTCACGGCCGGGGTCTCGCGGGTGCGCGCGAGGGTGCCGAGAGCGCTGCCCGTCGTGCGCTGCGTGCCGGCCAGAAGTCGTCGTGCCAGCCGAAAGTCGTTGCGCCGGCGAGAAGTCCTGTCCGCGAAAAGTCATTGTGCCAGCAGAAAGTCGATCTGCCGGCGAGAAGTCCGCGACACGCCACCGGCTGGCGGCCAGAAGTAGAATCACGCGGCCACTAGTCGAGCGCCATTTCACTTTTGGCCGACAGTCGCTCAGCGCACCCCGTGTCGAAACACCGGCGCAGAAGCTCTGACGCACCCTTGCGCGAGAAGTCGTTGCGCCAGCCGAAAGTCGATCTGCCGGCGAGAAGTTCGCGACACGCCACCGACTGTCGGCCGGAAGTAGAATCACCCGACCACTAGTCGAGCGCCATTCGACTTTTGGCCGACAGGCACTCCGCGCACCCCGTGTCGCAACACTGGCGCCGAAACTCAGACGCTCCCTTGCGCGAGAAGTCGTTGCGCCAGCCGAAACTTGTTCGGCCGCCCAGAAGTCCTGTCCGCGAGAAGTCGTTGCGCCAGCCGAAAGTCGATCTGCCGGCGAGAAGTTCGCGACACGCCACCGACTGTCGGCCAGAAGTAGAATCGCCCGGCCACTAGTCGAGCGCCATTTCACTTTTGGCCGACAGGCACTCCGCGCACCCCGTGTCGCAACACCGGCGCAGAAGCTCTGACGCACCCTTGCGCGAGAAGTCCTTGTGCCAGCCGGAAGTCGATCTGCCGGCGAGAAGTTCGCGACACACCACCGGCTGGCGGCCAGAAGTAGAATCGCCCGGCCACTAGTCGAGCGCCATTTCACTTTTGGCCGACAGTCGCTCAGCGCACCCTGTGTCGCCGAAGCGCACCGCACTGCACCGGCGCCACACCCCCAGCCCAGCCAGCCCACTCCCCCGGCAACGACGAACGCCCCGCCGAGAAGGGCGGGGCGTTCGTGCGAGCTGACGGACTCAGCGCAATAGCAACCTCAGCGAAGCAACGGCTTCAGCGAAGAAGCAGCCTCAGCGAGCCGGCCGCGGATCCGGGTCGACCCGAATCAGCGGCGCTGGACGCAACGGCGCTGGAATCAGCGGCGCAGGCCGAGGCGCTTGATGAGCGAGCGGTAGCGCTCGATGTCGACCTGCTGGAGGTACTTGAGCATCCGGCGGCGCTGACCGACGAGGAGCAACAGGCCACGACGCGAATGGTGGTCGTGCTTGTGATCCTTGAAGTGTTCGGTGAGATCCGTGATCCGGCGGGTCAGCAGGGCAACCTGAACCTCGGGAGAACCGGTGTCGCCCTCGTGAGTTCCGTATTCCTTGATGATCTCTTGCTTCGTGGCAGTATCGAGAGCCATGGAGTTCTCCTTACGTATCGTTGCGCGGCGCCGGAACAGGTCAGTTCCAGCCCTCTGGGACCGCGGCCGGTGAAAACGGCAGAGTTCAGCTTATCAGGTGTGCAGGACCTCGCGCACATCGGCGATGTCCTCGTGCATCTGCGCGATGAGCGCGTCCATGCCCGTGAAGGTCACCTGTCCGCGGATGCGCGCGACGAAGTCAAGGGTCATGTGCCGGTCGTAGACGTCGAACTCCCCGAACTCCTTGTCGAGCACGTAGGCCTCGACCCGGCGGCAGTCACCCTGGAACGTCGGGTTCGTCCCGATCGAGATCGCGGCGGGGAACGGATGCTCCTCCCCCTCGAAGCTCGCCCAGCCCGCGTAGACGCCGTCGGCGGGAATGAGTCCCGCGGCGTCGGCGGAGAGGTTGGCCGTGGGGAACCCGAGGTCGCGTCCGCGGGCGTCACCGTGGACGACGGTGCCCTCGACCCGGTGGTAGCGACCGAGCTGATCGGCCGCCTCGGCGACATCACCGGCGATGATCTGGTCACGGATCCGCGACGACGAATACCGTCCCCCGCGCCCGACCTCATCGATCGTCACCGTGGTGAACCCCATCTCCTCGCCGAGGCGGCGCAGGGTCTCGATGGTCCCGGAGTTGTCGTGGCCGAACCTGACATCGTCGCCGACGACGACGCACCGGCACTTCAGCCCCTCGACGAAGTACCGGGCGACGAACTCCTCCGGCGTCTGCGCGGCGAACTCGAGGTCGTAGGGCTGGACGAAGAGGACGTCGATTCCGGTCTCGGCGATGAGCGCGGACTTCTGCTCCGGGCTCGTGATCATCAGCGTCGGGGTGTCCGGACTGTGGATCGTGCGCGGGTGCGGGTCGAAGGTCATCGCCACCGACGTCAGCGAATGCTCGACGGCCTCGGCGGCGACGGCGCGGAGGACTGTCTGATGCCCACGGTGGACGCCGTCGAAGTTGCCCAGGGTGATGACGGTGCCGGGGTCGAAGTCCGGGACCTCGTCCAGGCCGTGATAGATCTCCACTCGAGCGCTGCTCCTTCCGTGCACCGACTCAGAGTATCGCAGGCCGGGATGGTCTGCGAACCGGCTCACGCGCGGTCGATGGCGAAGGCGGTGCGCGACTTGAGACTGCCTCGGCACGCACCTCGGCGACGGAGACGAGCTCGCCGTCGTGGAGTGCCGCGACCTCGTCGCCGGCGACGTCCCATGGCCCTGCCAGGGCCTTGCCCTGCATGAGCGCGGTCGCCTGCGCCGCGCCGACCTCGACGGCGGGCAGCAGGCCCGCGGTCGCCTCGGCGAGGGAGATGAGCGGGGGCGCAGGAGCGTCGAGATCCTCGGGGATCGTCACCGCCTGGCTGAGCGCGAAGGGACCGACGCGGGTGCGGCGCAGCGCGGTGAGATGACCGTGGACGCCGAGGTCGGCGCCGAGGTCCCTCGCGAGCGCCCTGATGTACGTGCCCGAGGAGCAGTCGACGACGACGTCGAGGTCGAGGTGTCCCGCCTCGAGGTCGCGGCGGATCTCGAGGACGTCGAAGAGGGTGATCTCGACCCGGCGGGGCTCGAGGACGACGTCCTCACCGGCGCGCACCCGCGCGTACGACCGCTTGCCGTCGACCTTGATCGCCGAGACCGCACTCGGCACCTGGTCGATGACGCCGCGGAGCCGACCGACGCCGGCGTCGATGTCACCGTCGCTGACGGCGCTGAGGACCGCGGGATCGGCGAGGACGTCGACCTCGGAGTCCGCGTCGTCGGTCGGAGTGCCCGCGCCGAGGCGGATCGTCGCCTGGTAGGTCTTCGTCACGCCCGTGATGTGCGTGAGCAGCTTCGTCCCGCGGCCGAGTCCGAGGACGAGCACGCCGGTGGCCATCGGGTCGAGGGTGCCGGCGTGGCCGACCTTGCGGGTGCCGTACCAGCGGCGCAGCCGCGAGACGACCCCGTGGGAGGTCAGGCCCTGTGGTTTGTCGCAGACGAGGATGCCCTGCGGGGAAGGATCGGTCACCGGTGTCAGTCGATCGTGCTCAGGCGGGGATCAGTTGAACGAGGCGTGGACGTGGTCCATGTGGTTCTGCGTCGCCGAACCGCGGTCCTCCATCGACTTCCAGCCGCTGCCGGGCATCCAGATCCGCTGTTCGAAGATGACGTACTTGACGTTGAGCGCCTTGGCGTTCTTGATGAGGTATTCGGAGATCCGGTCCCCGGTCGGGCCGGAGATCATGATGTCGACGGCTTCGCCGGTGTAGTGGTCGGACGTGCCCGACCCCTGGCGGCGGCCACCGTAGGTCTTGACCTCGGGGAACTTCGCGCACACGGCACGGTAGCCGTTGACGGCGTTGGGCAGGAGCGTCGATTCGATCGACGACGACACCTTGCACGGCGGGGTCTCCACGCCGCTCGGGGTGCTGCCGCTGCTCTTCGAGTCCGAACCGCTGTCCTTCGACGGCGAGGAGGACGGCTTCTCGTCCTTCGACTCGGTCTCCGCGGTGGGCTTCGGCTTCGGCGTCTTGACCTCGAGCGTGGTCTTCGACGTCTTGTTCTTGTACTTCGGGTCCTTCTTGACCTCTTCGATGTACTTCTCGCCGGCTTCCGCGCGCTGCGCATCGATCTCGTCCTGGCTCACGGCCGAGGGGGTCGAGGCGGGCTCCTGCTGCGCGGTGCTCGCGGCTTCGGTCGTCACGGTGCCGGTCTCCGGCGGGCCCATGACGACGGTCGATCCGACCACGGCTGCCGTGGCGGCCGCCGGCACGGCGATCGCTGCGACGACGGGCCGCTGCTTGACCGTGGCGAGCACGGACGTGGCCGTCGAAGGGGCCTCAGCAGAGTGACGGCCGCTCGAGCGCTTGGTCGCGGGAGTGAGGTCCCGGATCAGTTGCTTGGCGAAGCCGGGCTTTGGTGAAGAGTGCTTACCCAATGCAGAATTCCCTTAACAGAGTCGTAATCAGATCGTTACCCGAAGAAGTCTAGGGCATCGCGGAAAGATAACAAAACTGTTACGAGGGATTTTTCGCCCAGTGTGGCGAAGCTCGCGTTCGCACAATGCGACGTGTCACCTCCGCCCCAGTTCAGCGGCCTGCCGTCGCGTTGCGACGACAGGCCGGAGGGCTGCGGACGAGGGCGAGGAAAGTCTCAGACTTCGTCCGTGTCGGCCTCGGCCTTCCGATACGGATCGGCATCGCCGGCGTGCTTCGCGTCCTTCTTGAGATCGGCGATGCGCGCATCGTCGGCCGCGGCGCGGGCGAGCAGGCTGTCGAGGCGCTGGGCCTCCTCGGGGACGGCGTCGGCGACGAACTCGAGGCTCGGGGTGAGCCGGATCGTCAGCCCCTTGCCGACCTCCGAGCGGATGAAGCCCTTCGCGGACTCGAGAGCGGCGGCCGTCGACTCGAGGTCGGAGCCGTCACCGTAGACGGTGTAGAAGATCGTCGCGTGCTGGAGGTCGCCGGTGACGCGGACATCGGTGACCGTGACGAAGCCGAGGCGCGGGTCTTTCAGCCTGCGTTCGATCGTGCTCGCCACGATGACCTTGATCTGGTCGGCGATCTTGCGTGCGCGGGTTGCGTCAGCCATGTCCTCATCCTCTTATCCGTGTCGGGCGGTTGCCCGGAAGTGAAAGTCTAAACGGAGCGAAGCGGCCGGTGCACAGGTGCACCGGCCGCTTGTCCAGCATCGCGATCAGTCGCGGGGCTTCTCCTGCATCTCGAAGGTCTCGATGATGTCACCGACGCGCAGGTCGTTGAAGCTGCCGAGTCCGATACCGCACTCGTAGCCCTCGCGCACCTCGGTGGCGTCATCCTTGAACCGCCGCAGCGATTCGACCTTGAGGTTGTCCCCGATGACCACGCCGTCGCGCGTGACGCGCGCAGCGGAGTTGCGGGTGATGACCCCATCGCGGACGATCGAGCCGGCGATGTTGCCGAACTTCGAGGACCGGAAGACCTCGCGGATCTCCGCGGAGCCGGTCTGGACCTCTTCGAACTCGGGCTTGAGCATGCCCTTGAGCGAGTTCTCGATGTCGTCGATCGCCTGGTAGATGACCGAGTAGTAGCGCACGTCGACGCCTTCGCGGTCGGCCAGGTCGCGGGCCTTCGCCTCCGGCCGGACGTTGAAGCCGATGACGATCGCGTTGTCGACGGTAGCGAGGTTGATGTCGTTCTCCGTGATCGCACCGACGCCGCGGTGGATGATGCGGAGGTCGACCTCGTCGCCGACGTCGATCTTGAGCAGCGAATCCTCGAGCGCCTCGACGGCACCGGAGACATCGCCCTTGAGGATGAGGTTGAGCATGTCGACCTTGCCCTCGGCGAGTGCCTTGGTGAAGTCCTCGAGGCTGATCCGCTTGCGGCCACGGGCCTGGGCGGCGTTGCGCTCGATGGCATCGCGCTTCTCGGCGATCTGCCGCGCGGTGCGGTCGTCATCGGTGGAGATGAACGAATCACCGGCGCGCGGCACCGAGGACAGACCGAGCACCTGGACGGGACGCGAGGGTCCCGCCTCGGCGACGGAATTGCCGTTCTCGTCGAACATCGCACGGACGCGACCGAAGGCCGTGCCGCAGACGATCGCATCGCCCTGACGCAGGGTGCCGGACTCGACGAGGACGGTCGCGACGGCGCCGCGGCCCTTGTCGAGCTTGGCTTCGATCGCGATGCCGCGGGCGGCCTTGTTCGGGTTCGCCCGCAGGTCGAGAGCGGCGTCCGTGGTCAGCAGCACCGACTCGAGGAGCTCGTCGATGCCCTCGCGCTTGAGCGCGGAGATCGGGACGAACATCGTGTCGCCCCCGTACTCCTCGGCCACGAGGTTGTACTCGGTGAGCTGCTGCATGACCTTGGCCGGGTTCGCACCCTCCTTGTCGATCTTGTTGACCGCCACGACGATCGGCACATCCGCGGCCTGCGCGTGGTTGAGTGCTTCGATCGTCTGCGGCATCACGCCGTCGTCGGCGGCGACCACGAGGATCGCGAGGTCCGTCGACTTCGCACCACGGGCACGCATGGCGGTGAACGCCTCGTGACCCGGGGTGTCGAGGAACGTGATGCGGCGCTCGGCGCCCTCATGCTCGACCTCGACCTGGTAGGCGCCGATGTGCTGGGTGATGCCGCCGGCCTCGCGGGCGACGACGTTGGCCGACCGGATCGCGTCGAGCAGCTTCGTCTTGCCGTGGTCGACGTGACCCATGACGGTGACGACCGGGGGCCGGGCGACGAGATCGTCGTCGTCCTCCTCGGCGGCTTCGGCATCGAGGTCGATGTCGAAGGTCTCGAGCAGCTCGCGGTCCTCGTCCTCGGGAGAGACGATCTCGATCTTGTAGCCGAGCTCCTCACCGAGGACCTGGAAGGTGTCCTCGTCGAGTGACTGGGTGATCGTCGCCATCTCGCCGAGGTGGAAGAGCACCGTGACGAGGTTCGTCGGGTCGGTGTTGATCTTCTCGGCGAAGTCGGCGAGCGAGGAGCCGCGGCGCAGGCGCAGCGGAGTCTCGCCGTCACCGCGCGGAACGGTCACGCCGCCGATCGACGGCGCCTGCATCTGCTCGAGTTCGGCGCGCTTGGCCCGCTTCGACTTCCGGCCCTTCTGGCGCGGACCGCCGCCGCGACCGAACGCACCCTGGGTGCTGCCGCGACCGCGACCGGAGCCGCCGACCGCCGCCACCCGGGCCTCCGCCCCGGTCCGCGACGACCTGCCCGGTGCGCTGCCGGGAGCGCCCGCAGGGCCTCCCCCGGGTCCGCCGGCCGGAGCGTTGCGTCCGCCTCCGCCGCGTCCCCGACCGGGGGCCGGCTTGTTGAGCGCGGAGTTCTTCATCATCGACGGGTTGGGTCGCGGGGCACCCGGACGCGGTCCGGCAGCGCCGGCCTCACCGGCGGGACGAGCCGGACGCTGACCCGGCTTCGGCATGCCCTGCGAGTTCGCGAACGGGTTGTTGGCCGGGATCGGGCACCGGCCCTGGCCGCCCTGACGGCCTGCCGGGCTTCGGGCCGTCCC
>NZ_JBNFOM010000043.1:0-15363 GCF_057364785.1 Brevibacterium sp. LAARM2_SD2
ACCGCGGCGCCGACTCCACCGCCGACCTCGTCGCCCGCCGCGGCCGCGCCCGCTCCCACGGGGACCAAGAGCCTCGGCACCCCCGACCCCGGCGCGGTCTCGCTGGCGATGATCGCCTCGGTCGTCGCCGAGGAGCTCACCCGCCGCGCCGCCCCACTGACGACATCACCGCCCCTGGCACCGACCGAACGAAAGGCAACCCGATCATGACACTGCGAGTGGTCGTCGGCTCCGACGATGCGGGGTTCGACTATAAAGAGGTCATCAAGGCCGACCTCGAGGCCGATGAGCGCATCTCCGCGGTCACCGACGTCGGCGTCGACGCACAGTCGCACACGTTCTATCCTTCGATCGCGACCGCCGCCGCGGAGATCGTCGCCCGCGGCGACGCCGACCGCGCGATCCTAATCTGCGGGACCGGACTGGGCGTGGCGATCGCGGCGAACAAGGTCAAGGGAATCCGCGCGGCCACCGCCCACGACTCCTTCAGCGTCGAACGCTCCGTGCTCTCCAACGACGCCCAGGTCCTCTGCATGGGCCAGCGCGTCATCGGCGTCGAACTCGCCCGGCGCCTGGCACGCGAGTGGATGGGTTACACGTTCGACCCGACGAGCGCCTCGAACGACAAGGTCGCCGAGATCAGCGCGTACGAGTCCCGCTGACCCATGGACGACGCGGTCACCTCTCCCCTGCCCGATCGGCTCCTCGGCACCAGCTTGAAGATGTACTTCGGCCACCGGCGGACCCTCGACTGGCTCGCCGAGGTGACCGCACTGACCCGTGATCACCCGGCGCTCACCTCGGGTGCGGCAGGGCTCTTCCTCCTCCCGCAGTTCCCCTCGATCCCGGCGTGCCTCGAGGTCGCGGGCCCCGTGCTCATCGGCGCGCAGAACGTCGCCGCCCGCGACTCCGGGGCCTGGACCGGCGAGGTCTCGGCCGCCGTGCTCGCCGAACTCGGGTGCCGGTTCGCCGAGATCGGACACGCGGAGCGCCGCCGTCACTTCTCCGAGACCGAGGGCCTCATCAGGGAGAAGACCGCGACCGCCCTGCGTCACGGACTCATCCCCGTCCTCTGCGTCGGGGAGGTCGACGCGGTCCCGGCTGAGGAGGCCGCCGCCGAGGTGATGGTCCAGATCCGCTCGGCACTGCCGACCGCGACCGCTGACCTCCCCCGCCCGCTCACCGTCGTCATCGCCTACGAACCGGTGTGGGCGATCGGGGCCGCCGAACCGGCGGATGTCGACCACATCGCCGCGGTGTGCACCGTCGTGCGCTCGCGCACCCGCGCCCAATACCCCGGCCTCGACTTCCGTCTCATCTACGGCGGCAGCGCCCGCCCCGGCCTGCTCACCCGCCTCGGGGCGGCCGTCGACGGCCTCTTCCTCGGCCGCTTCGCCCACGACCCGGCAGCGATCCCGGCGATCCTCGACGAGCTTCCCGACGTCATTAAGCTGTCCCCATGAGTTCACTCCCCGAGATCCGCCGCCCCGACATCGAGAGGCGAGGCCTGCGCGACCACGTCTACGACCACATCCTCGAGATCCTCCTCACCGGTGAGCTGACCGCCGGCGAACGCGTGTCGATCGACGGCCTGGCCCGGCTCCTCGACGTCTCCCCGACCCCGGTCCGCGAAGCCCTCGTCGACCTCGAGCGCACCGGCCTCGTCGTCCGCGAAGCCCTCCGCGGCTACCGGGTGGCACCGCCCCTCGACCGCGGACAGCTCGACGAGCTCTTCGTCGCCCGTGAGACCATCGAGACCGCGGCGACACGACTCGCCACCCCCGCCGACGACGTCTTCCTCCGCGCGCTCGAGGACGCCCATGCCGACCACGAGCAGGCCGGGGCCCGCGTCCGCGAGGCCGCGCAGACCGCCGCGGACTCCGCCGAGGATCCCGACGCCGCCCGCCGCATCGAAGTCGCCGCCGCCCAGGACTACTACGCGAAGGACCGCGCCTTCCACAGCGTCATCCTCGAGGGCTGCGGCAACCGGTACCTCATGAAGATGTCGTCCGACCTCGGCGCCCAGGTCCACCGCCTGCGCCAGGCCCTGCCCCACGGCATCACCGACGTCGACGAGGCGATCGCCGAACACCGCGCGATCCTCGATGCCTTCGCCTCCCCCGACCCCACCGCCCCCGAGGCCGCGATGCGCCACCACCTGCGCATGGTCGCCCACCGCGCCCTCGTCGAGGACCCGCAGCCACCCGACGCCTGACCCGGCCCGGGACGAAGAGGAGTCCCGGCATGAAGAAGAGTGAGGACACATGAGTATGATCGCCTGCTGCATGCACGGCTTCTCCCCCGTCGACCGCGACGGCCTCGCCCTCCACGATGCCGACCCCACGGCCTGGCAGCACGTCGCCGACACCGTCGCCGGTCTCGGATTCACCGCCCTCGAGATCGCCGACAGCCACATCCGACCCGGCGACCTCACCGCGCAGCGGCGGGGCGACATGGCCGCCGCAGCCGCCTCGGCGGGCATCGACTTCGCCGCCGTCCACGTCCAGCGCCGGTCCGTCATCGACCCCGTCCACGGCGAGGACAACCTCGCCTACGCCCACCGGACGATCGACGCCGCCGCGGAACTCGGCTGCCGGGTCTTCTCCACCGGACTCCACCAGCCCTTCACCCCCGCGCAGAAGCGGGCGCTGTGGTTCTGGACGGCACCGGGCTGGACCGACCCCGACGATCCCGAGGTCCGCGCGCTCGCCGTGACCCGGCTGCGTGAGCTCGGCCGTCATGCCGCCGAGGTGGGGCTGCCGATGTCGCTGGAGATGTACGAGGACACCTACCTCGGCACCGCCGCCTCCGCCGTCCGCCTCATCGAGGAGATCGGGCTCGACACCGTCGGCCTCAACCCCGACATCGGCAACCTCATCCGCCTCCACCGGCCCATCGAGGACTGGCGGGAGATGCACGAGGCGACACTGCCGTACGCGAACTACTGGCACATGAAGAACTACCAGCGCGACGAAGCCGCCGACGGCTCGTGGTTCACCGCCCATCCGACCACCTTGCGCGACGGCCTCATCGACTACCGCGCGATGGTCGCCCGCGCCGTCGAGCTCGGATTCGACGGGCCGTTCCTCATGGAGCAGTACGGCGGCGACAGCCTCGGCGTCTGTGCGGAGAACCGGACGTACCTCGAAGGCCTGCTCGCGACCTCACCCCGCCCCGCCGCGCCGTCGACGAAAGGTGTCACCCCATGACCGAATCCGCCCAGACAGGATCGGCCCAGCCCGGGCCCGCGTTCCCCGCCGAGCGGACCGCCGTGCTCACCGGTGTCGGCAGCGCCAACGGCATCGGCCGGCACACCGCCCACCGGCTCGCCGAAGCCGGCTGGAACCTCGGCCTCATCGCCCGGTTGGAGGACGAGGCCACGGCACTCGCCGCCGAGCTCACCGCGGCCCACGGGATCGCGGCACGCGGCGCCGGCGTCGACGTCACCGATTCGACGGCCATCGCCGAGGCGGCCGCCGCCTTCGAATCCGACCTGCCCCAGATCGTCGCGCTCGCGAACTTCGCCGGTGTCTCCTCCTCAGTGACCTACTTCGAGATCACCGACGACGAGTGGGCCCGGGTCATCGCGAACAACCTCACGGCCACCCACCTCGTCACCCAGGCGTTCGGCCGGATCATGGCGGCCAACGGGCTCGGCCGGATCGTCGGCCTCTCCTCGGTGACGGCGCAGAAGGGCGGCGGCACGTTCTCGAAGACCGCGTACGCCGCGGCGAAGGCGGGGATCATCGGGCTGATGCGCGGGGTCGCCCTCGAGCTCGGGCCGCACGGGGTCACCGCGAACACCATCGCCCCGGGACCCGTCGACACCGACATCATGGGCGGTCCCCTCGACGACGCGCGCCGTGACGCGATGGGGGCGGCCACTCCGCTCGGGCGCATCTCCGTGCCCGAGGACGTCTCCGCGACCGTCGCGTTCCTCATCAGCGAAGGCGCCGGCCACATCACCGGCCAGACGCTGAGCATCAACGGAGGCCTCTACTTCCACTAGACCCCACCGATCCACGGGAGGATCCATGTCCGATCACGTGACGTTCCTCGGCCTCGGAGCCATCGGCCTGCCGATGGCGCTGCGCCTGCACGCCGCCGGTCTCACCGTCACCGGTGTCGACCCGTTCCCCGGTCCGCGGGAGCGTGCCGCCGCCGCGGGGCTGACGACTGCAGCGCAGCCGCTGTCGGCGGCGACGGCCGGCACCGTCATCGTCATGGTCGCCGACGGCGCGCAGCTCGAGGCCGCCCTGACCGGCGACCCGAGCACCGACACCCCCGGACTGCTCGCGCTCATGCCTGAGGGGTCCGTGCTCGTCATCATGAGCACGGTCGGCCCCGACGCCGTGCGCCGTGCCGCCGAGTCCGCCGCCGCCCACGGCATCGCCGTCCTCGACGTGCCCGTGACCGGCGGCATCGCCGGGGTCCGGTCCGGCACCCTGCGCCTCCTCGCCTCCGGTCCGCCCGCGGTGCTCGAGTCGCGCCGGTCCGTGCTCGAAGCACTCGGCACGCTCATCGACTGCGGTGAGCGGGTCGGTGACGGTCAGGCGTACAAGGCGGTCAACCAGCTGCTGTGCGCCGTCCACATCGTCGCCGCCGCCGAGGCCCTGTCCCTGGCGGATCGGCTCGGCCTCGACGAGGAGTCCGTGCTCGCCGCGATGACCGCCGGTGCCGGGCAGTCGTGGATGCTCGGCGACCGCGGGCCGCGCATGCTCGAGGGCCTCGAGGCCCCCGTCGCCAGTGCCGTGAGCATCTTCGTCAAGGACACGGATCTCGTCGCCGAGGTGGCCGCCGACCTCGACATCGACCTCGCCCTGCTGCCGGTGGCCGGGAGGAAGTTCGCCGAGGCGGCCGACGCCGGACTCGCCCGCCGCGACGACTCGCAGGTCATCCGCACCTACGACCCGCAGTGAGTGACGCGGCCGGGTGCGGGAGGGGCCGCCGGTCACTGAGGGCCGCCGGTCGCCGGGGGCCGCTCAGCGACGCAGGCTCAGTGACGCAGGCTCAGCGTCCCGTCCACTCGTACGGGGTCTTGGCGATGAAGGCGCGGACCGCGCCGTGGAAGTCCTCGGAGCCGTAGATCCGCTCGATGACATCGGCGTCGTCGATCGACCCGCCGGAGTCCGAGAGGCGTCGGACGACCTCCTTGACCGACCACATCGTCAGCGGGGCGTGCCCTTTGAGCGTCTCCGCCCACTCGGCCGCCGCCGCATCGACATCGGCGGTGACGAGGCCGAGGAACCCGGCGGTGTGCGCCTCGTCGGCCTCGATGAAGCGGGCGCGCAGCAGCATGTCGACGACGCGGCCGCGGCGAGGAGCTCGATGAGCAGGCTCAGGGTGTCCCCGGAGAGGCAGTTGCCGAGGGTGCGGGCGATCGGCACCCCGAACCGTGAGGTCGGCGAGGCCACCCGCAGGTCCGCGCACGCGGCGATGCCGAGTCCCCCGCCCACGCAGTAGCCGTCGATCGCGGCGATGACGGGCACGTCGACGGCGCGCAGGCGGGTGAGCACCTCGGAGATCCGGTGTTCGTAGGCGACGCCGGCGGGGCCGTCGAAGTCCGTGAACTGGGCGATGTCGGTGCCGGCGACGAACGCCCTGTCACCGGCGCCGCGCAGCACCATGACGCGCACCGCCGCGTCGGAGTCGGCCTCCTCGCACGCCTCGGCGAGGCCCATGTACATGTCCCACGTCATCGCGTTGCGCGCCGCGGGCCGGTTGAAGGTGATCGTCAGGACGCCGTCGTCGAGGTCGACGAGGAGGTCCTCGGTGGCCGTGTCGGGGGCATGGTCGGTCATGGTCGAGCTCCTTCGCTCGTCGTCGTGGTCACCCGGGACGCTGGATCCGGGTGCTCGTCAGTCGTCTCGCTCATTGTCCCCTGAGCTTCGTCAGCTCCTCGGGCGTGAACCCGAGGTCGTCGAGGAGGGCGTTGTCGGCCCCGAGGGAGGGGCCGGCCGGACCGCGACGGGCGGGGGTGCGCGAGAGGCGCATCGGCGAGCCGATCTGCCGCACGGTTCCCGCGACCGGATGGTCGGAGTCCCAGTAGAAGTCGCGGGCCTGCAGATGGTCGTCGGTGAAGACCTCGCCGTAGTCGCTGATCGGCGCGCAGGGAACCCCGGCCGCGTTGAGGACCTCGACGATCTCGTCGGTCGTCATCGCCTGCGTCTTCTCCTCGATGCGGGCGATGAGGGCCTCCCGGTGGGTGAGACGGTCGTAGGACTGGCCGAACCGCGCGTCGTCGAGCAGGTCCTCGAGTCCGAGGGCGGCACAGAACCGCTCCCAGTTCCGCGGGGTGTTCGCCCCGACGGTGACGAACCCGTCGGCGGAGTGGACCGCCTGGTAGGGCGCCTGGTTCTGGTGGGCCGAGCCGTTGGGGCGCCCGATCGTCCCGTCCGTGAAGTACGCGGCGGCCTCCCACACGGCGTAGGAGACTCCGCTTTCGAAGAGGGAGACGTCGATGTGCTGGCCTTGACCGGATCGGTCCCGTTCGACGAGTGCTGCGGTGACGGCGAGGGCCACGTACATCGCGGCGGTGAGATCGCAGATCGGCACCCCCACCTTCGCCGGCGGGGAGTCGGGGAACCCGGTGATGCTCATCAGCCCGCTGCGGGCCTGCGCCATGATGTCGAGGCCGGCGAGCGGCGCCAGTGGCCCGTCCTGCCCCCAGCCCGACGCCGAGGCGTAGACGATGCGGGGGTTGCGCGCGGCCACTTCCTCGTACGAGGTGCCGAGGCGGGCCATGACCCCCGGTCGCATGTTCTCGACGACGACGTCGGCGCGCTCGACGAGGCGCATGAATGCCTCCCGACCGGTCGGGTCCTTGAGGTCGAGGGTGATCGACTCCTTGTTGCGGTTGAGGAGCATGTTCGGCACGCTCTCACCGCTGACGTACGGGCCGGTGCTCCGCGTCTGGTCGCCGCCGTCGGGGTTCTCGATCTTGATGACCCGGGCGCCGAGGTCGGCCAGCTGCATCGTCGCGAACGGCCCGGCCATGAAGACGCCGAGCTCGAGGACCGTCACCCCGGCCAGCGCTCCCCCGCCTGTCGCATTCTCGTTCATGAGATCTCCTCACATCGCCATCGATCCTGTAGGAATCACCTGTCACCGAGTCGCTGCGAGGCGACACTTCGCCGAAACACCCCATTGATTCGTACTGTGATCCGCGTTACAGTCTTTGCACTACTGTATACAAAAGAGGATCTATTCAAAAGTGTCGACTCTCCTTCCCTCCCAGCCCAGCCTGTCGGTGCAGGCACGGCAGGCTCTCGAACGCACCATCCTCGAAGGCAACTACCTTCCCGGTGAACGTCTCGTCGAGGAGCGCCTGTGCGCAGAGCTCGGCATCTCCCGCCCGCCGCTGCGCGAGGCGCTCAAGGAACTCGCCCACACCGGACTCGTCGAGCACACTCCCCGCAAGGGGGTCCGCATCATGGCGATCACCCAGCACGACGTCTTCGAGATCGCCACCCTGCGTCGCGAACTCGAATCGATGGCGCTGCGCCTCGCCCTGCCGACCCTCGTCCCCGACCGGGTCGCCCGGTGCGAGGCGGCGCTGGAGACGATGCGCGAGATCGCCGACTCCGGGTCCGAGGGCGACATGGTCGCGGCGGGCTTCGAGTTCCACTACGCCGTCGTCGGCCTCGCCGGCCACGCCCGCATCGAATCGACGTACCGGGCGATGGCGATGCAGCTGCAGATGTGCATGGCACTGAACAACCAGGCGCGCCGGGAGATCGAGGATCTCGACGGCAACGTCGCTCGGCACGCCCACATGCTCGAGGTCATCCTGCGCGGCGACATCGACGAGATCGAGACCGCACTCGACAACCACGGGAACCTCTCGTTCCTCATCGACGTCGTCGACCGCCTCGACGGGGCGACTCCCGAATCCGACCGCTGGCTCGAGGAGGTGCGTGCCTCATTGCCCACTGCGGAGTGACCATCGCTCCGGCACCACCGGCACCACCGATCTGGACGTTCTGTCAAAGGAGATGGACATGCATTCGAAGAAACTGCTCACCGCTGCCGCCGTGGCCGGCACCCTGGCACTCGCCCTCAGCGCGTGCGGTCAGGGATCCTCGGGCTCATCCGACGGAGGCTACGAGCCTCCCGGCAATGTCACGATGATCGTACCCTTCGCCGCCGGCGGCGGCAGCGACATCGCCGGTCGTGCGACGGCCTCGGGTCTCGAGGAGGCGACCGGCAAGACGATCACCGTGCAGAACATCGACGGCGGCTCCGGCGCGGTCGGATATTCGGAGTTCCTCGGCCGCAGCGGGGACCCGAGCTACCTGCTGGCGACGGAGACGGCGATGCTCGCCCTGCCGGCGACCCAGGACGTCGAGTTCACGTACGAGAGCTTCACGCCGATCATGAAGCTCGGCGACGACTACACGCTCATCGTCACGAAGGCCGACTCCCCGCTCAACACGTGCTCGGACCTCACCGACAAGGCGCAGAACGAGCGCACGGTCGTCGCGATCTCCGGTGCCACCGGCCTCGACAACATCACCTTCACGCTCATGGAGAAGGCGACCGGGGCGAAGTTCGACCGGGTGCCCTTCGAATCCGGCGCCGAGGTGATCACCGCGGTCCTCGGCGGGCAGGTCGAGGCGATCTCCGTCAACCCCGGCGAGGTCTCCGGTCAGCTCGAGTCTGGCGATCTCAAACCGCTGTGCGCGGCCGCCGAGGAGCGCTACGAGTACGACTCGCTCAAGGACATCCCGACGGCGAAGGAGCAGGGCATCGATGTCGCGTTCGCCCAGTTCCGCGGCGTCATCGCCCCCGGAGACATTCCCGACGAGGCGAAGCAGTACTGGATCGAGCAGTCGCAGAAGTTCGCGGAGTCCGAGGCGTACACGAAGTACATCGAGGACAACATGATGCAGCCCAATGTCGCCTACGGGGACGACTTCACGACGTACCTCGGGGAGAACGACCAGGAGCTGCGTGAGGCGATCGGACAGTGAGCGCCGAGATGACCGCGACACTGCCCCGCCCTCGCCTCGTCTTCGTGCCCGGCGACCTCTCCGGGGTCGGCCCCGAGCTGCTGGCCCGGCTGCTCGCCGACCCGGAGAACCGCGCGCGGGCCGATGTCCTCATCACCGCAACGCCCGAGGAGCTCGAGGCCTTCGCCGACACCGCCGGGGTGTCCGTGCCCGACGTCGATGCCATCGAGTTCCTCGGCACCGCCTACGACGGTCCGGAGATTCCGCCCGGAGTGGTGAGCACGGCAGCCGGCGAGCGGGCGCTTTCCGACCTCGGCACCGCGCTCGACCTGTGGACGGCCGGACGCGCCGACGGGGTGCTCTTCCTCCCGCTCAACAAGGGCGCGATGGGCAGGGCCGGGATGACCGAGGAGGATGAGCTGCGGTGGTTCGCCAAGCGCATCGGCTTCACCGGCTTCACCTCCGAACTCAACTTCATCTCCTCGCTCGTCACCGCCCGCGTCACCTCCCATGTGCCGGTGTCGCAGATTGCCGCGGGCATCCGCGCCGGCAGGGTGCTCGAGACGATCGAACTCCTCGACCGCGTCGTCCGGGAGACGCGGACCCCGACACCGAGGCTGGCCGTCTGCGCGCTCAACCCGCACGCCGGCGAGGGCGGGAAGTTCGGGCGGGAGGAGATCGAGGACATCGCCCCGGCGATCGAGCTGGCGCGCACCCGCGGCATCGACGTCGAGGGACCGTTCCCGTGCGACACGCTCTTCGGCCGGGCCGCCGGCGGCGACTACGACGGGGTCGTGACGATGTACCACGACCAGGGGCAGATCGCGATGAAGCTGCTCGGCTTCGACCAGGGGGTGACCGTCCACGGCGGTCTGCCCATCCCCATCGCCACCCCCGCCCACGGCACGGCGCACGGGATCGTCGGCACCGGCACCGCCGATCTCAGCCCGAGTCAGCACGCGTTCGACCTCGCTGCGGCGATGGCCGCCTCGCGCCGGGACACGGCCACCGCGGATGCCCCGACGACCGGGGCGACCGCCTCGGCGCCGGCCGAGACGCGATGAACGGAATGGAGGAGACATGAACACGGTCACCGCGAAGAATCCGCCGCGCAACAGGCCGGAGGTCTCCGACGTCATCGGCACCGCGATCCTCGGGGTCGTCGGCGCCGTGGCGGCGGTCATGGGGATCGGCTACGGGCTGAGCGTCGACAGCGGCGAGGTGGGGCCGGGGCTGCTGCCGTTCCTCACCGGCACCTTCATCTTCCTCGCCTCGGTGGCGGAGATCTTCCGTCTCTTCTTCGCCCGCGTCGGGACCTCCGGCGGACGGATCATGTCCGCCGTCGAGGACATCGAGGCCACGGCCGCGGAGTCGATCGACTCCGCCTCCGAGGCGGTCTCGGCCGACGGGGACGAGGTCGACACGTTCGGTCGCACGGAGAAGCAGCGCAACCGCGCGCCGTTCGTCATCTTCGCGACCTTCGGCGTCGCTCTCGCCCTCGTTCCGGTCCTCGGCCTCATCATCGCGCTGTCCCTGGCGATCCTCTTCCTCCTCATCGTCGTGGAGAAGCAGAAGTGGTGGACCTCGGCGGCGGCGACGCTCGGGGCCGCCGTGTTCGTCTACATCGTCTTCGGCCTCGTCCTCTCGGTTCCCATGCCGACGGGGATGCTCGGCCTGATCTGAGGAGTGCTCATGATCGACAATCTCATGCTCGGGCTGGAGACCGCAGTCAGCCCGGAGAATCTGCTGTGGTGCTTCGTCGGCGTGCTGCTCGGCACCGTCATCGGCCTGCTGCCCGGCCTCGGATCGACCACCGGTGTCGCGATCCTCCTGCCCGTCACCCTCACCCTCGACCCGGTGACCGCGCTCATCATGCTCGCCGGCATCTACTACGGGTCCCAGTACGGGTCGTCGATCAGTTCGATCCTCATCTCGACGCCCGGCGACTCCTCGAGCGTCGTGCTCACGATCGACGGCTATCAGATGGCGCGGAAGGGCAGAGCCGGGGCGGCGCTGGCGATCTCGGCGCTCGCGTCGTTCTTCGCCGCCATCGTCTCCCTCATCGGCCTCATCGCGCTCGCCCAGCCGATCGCCCGGTTCGCCCTCAACTTCGGTCCGGCCGAGAACCTCGCGATCATCCTCCTCGGCATGGCGACGATCGTGTCGTTCGCCGGGGAGAACATCCTGCGCGGCATCACCATGGCCGCGGCCGGGCTGCTCGTGTCGATGGTCGGGGTCGCCTCGGGATTCTCCACGGCCCGGTTCACGTTCGGCAGCGTCAATCTCCTCTCCGGCCTCGACTTCGTCGCCGTGATGATCGGCATCTTCGCCGTCGGTGAGGTCCTCCACCAGATCCGCCGAGGCGGGGAGAAGCCCATCCGCGCCGGTTTCCGGGATCTGCTCGTGACGAAGGAGGAGCTGCGGCGGGCGTTCCCGTCGACGGTGCGCGGCACCGGTCTCGGCTTCACCGTCGGAGTCCTGCCCGGCGCCGGGGCGACGCTCGCGACGTTCCTCGCCTACGGTGTCGAGAAGCAGGTGAGCCGGTTCCGGCAGTTCATCGGCAAGGGCGCACCCGAAGCGGTGGCGGCTCCGGAGGCGGCGAACAATGCGGCCGCGAACGCGAGCTTCATCCCGACCCTCGCGCTCGGCATTCCCGGCAGCGGCACGACGGCGGTCCTCCTCGGCGCGTTCGTCATCTTCGGTCTGCAGCCGGGCCCGCTGCTCTTCCAGCAGGAGCCGGACCTCGTGTGGGGTCTGCTCGTGAGCTTCTTCTTCGGCAACCTCATCCTGCTCGTGCTCAACCTGCCGATGGCGCCGGTGTTCGCGCAGATCCTGCGGATCCCCTACGTCTACCTCTATCCGATCGTGCTGATGATGAGCTTCATCGGGGCCTTCGCGCTCGGCAACAACATGTTCACCCTGTGGATCGTGTTCTTCTCCGGGCTGCTCGGCTACTTCATGAAGCGCTTCGACTTCCCCGCCGCGCCGTTCGTCCTCGGCCTCGTGCTCGGCCCGCTGCTCGAGAAGTACCTCGTGCAGACCTCGGCGCTGGGCAACGGCAGCCTGCTCATCATGTTCCAGCAGCCGCTCTCGCTCATCCTCACCCTCGCAGCCCTCGTGGCACTCGCCTACCCGCTCATCGCCGCGGTCATCCGCAACCTGCGGACCCGGCGGGCGGATGCGAAGGCGCGGGAGACCGTGACCCGCTGAGGCCCGGGCGGCCGGTCACATCTCTTCGTGCGTGAGCGGGTCCCGGTCCTTCATCCGGCCGCGCTCGAGTCCGGAGATCGCGGCCACCTCGGCGGGGGTGAGGCTGAAGCCGAAGATGTCGGCGTTCGTCCGCTGGCGGGCCGGGTTCGCGGACTTCGGGATCGGGATGCTGCCGATCTCGACGTGCCAGCGCAGCACCACCTGGGCCGGTTCGACGCCGTGGGCGGCCGCCGCCTCGGTGATGGGGTCTTCGGCGAACAGCCCGCCGTCGCGGTAGAGCGGTGACCAGGATTCGGTCTGGACGCCGATCGACCGGTGGAAGTCGACGAGCGCGGTCTGCGGGAAGTACGGGTGGAGTTCGACCTGGTTGACGGCCGGGGTCACGCCGGTGGCTCCGATGAGCTCGGTGAGCATGTCCGCGGTGAAGTTCGAGACGCCGATCGATGTCACGAGTCCGCGGTCGCGCAGTTCGATGAGGCCGCGCCACGTGTCGACGTACTTGCCGACACTGGGGTTGGGCCAGTGGATGAGGTGGAGGTCGAGGCGGTCGAGGCCGAGTCGGGCGAGGGATTCCTCGGTGCTCGCGATCGCCTCGTCGAAGCCGTGGTGGCGGCCGGGGATCTTGCTCGTGACGAAGAGGTCCTCGCGGGCGACGGGGCTCTCGGCGATCGCGCGACCGACTTCGCGTTCGTTCTGGTAGTTGACCGCGGTGTCGAGCAGTCGGTAGCCGCCGGCGATGCCGGCGTCGATCGCCGCGACGCCCTCGTCACCAGTCATCGCGTAGGTGCCGAGGCCGATCTGCGGGATCGGGCGTCCATCGTTGAGGTCGACGGTGGGAATCGGGGTGCCGTTGCCGGATTCAGTCATGCTTCCACCCTACGACCGCCAGCGCACGACCGCACCCGTTCGCGGCGTCGGCGCCGTCTCAGGACTGCGACTCCGACTCCGCCTCCGCCTCCGCCTCGACGAGCCGAGCCGAACGCGTCGGGGCGGTGTTGCGGTACGAATCGGCAACGAGTTCGCCGAGGTCGTCATCGTCGAGGTCGTCGATGTCGATGCCGATCCAGCCGGTGGGACCCAGGTACATCGGGACGAACGTGTCGTCCCGCTCGAGCATCACCTCGGCGTCGAGGGGATCGAGCAGGAGGAGGGCGGCATGCGGATGCTGCTCCATCTGTCCGGTCACGTGCTTCTCCGTGCCGCCGAAGTACGCGAAGACCTTCTTCGTGAAGAACGCGGGGCGACCGTGCGAGACCTTCTCCTGCGCATCGGGATACCCGAGCGCGAGCGTGCGGAACCGCGCGAGCACCGGGTCATCGTCGTCGAACATCTGCGCGTGCGCCATGTCCTCACGATACTCCCGCCGAGGCGGGGCTCAGGGTCCGCGGACCGCTGGGTCCCGGGGGTCCGGGGCTCCAAGGCCCGGGCCGGGGCCAGGCCGTCAGCGTCGGCTAGGGTGAGCTCGTGAGAAGGAAGCGCGACGTGCGGCAGACCGGACCGGAGAACCGGCGCAGGCTGCCCCGATTGACCCTGCTCCAATGGGGCTTTCTGCTGCCCGGCCTCGGATTCGTCGTCGCCGTGATTCTCGGTGCCGTGCAGTCGCTTCTCTCCTTCGTCGAACTCTCCGACGCACGCAGTCGCGGAGTCGACGTCGTGTGCGCGGACCTCGCCTCGATGGGCCAGGTGAAGGAGATGGAGATCGTCAGCCGCGGGGTGTGGGGCTATGCGTGCGAAGCAACGTTCTCCGACGGCGGCTTCGGCGTCACGGAGTTCAGCAATCTCTCGATTCTCACCTTCTTCGCGATCGCGATTGCTGTGATCAGCACTGTCGCCCTCTTCGGTGTCTTCTGCGCAGTCGCCGTGAAAGCGCTGGTCACGTGGGGAGCGCCACGATCCGCGGGGCGGATGGCCCGGTGGGGCGTCGGACTGCTCATGGTGGCGTGCGTCATCGGTCCTTTCGGCATCCTCACCCAGTACGCGGCGTGGTATCGGGCGTCGAACTCCGGTGACGGCTCGCCCGTCTGCCCGTCTTCGTTTCAGGGTGAGGAGATCCTCGGTTTCGGAATCGATTCCAACTATCTTCTGCCGTATCTGAAGTGCCACGGCGACACCGTGACCGGCGTCGAATTCACGACGACGCATTTCGGTTTTCCCTTCGCCGTGTTCGTCACCTGCATGACGATGATCGTGGTCGGCTCGCCCTTGTCATCACCGCACGGGTGAGGGCTGCGCGAAACGGAGCGGTCTCTCCCGAGGAATCGCGCGACGAACCCGTCGTTCACTGAGCCGAGGCGTTGCCGGGACACCGGGCCCGCAGTGGTGGATCAGGCGATGACGCCAGGCCGTGAACTGTCACAACAGCGCATGAAATCATCGTGGCGCGTGCGTGAACTCGGGCGACTTGTGTAGACAAGTCACGTCGGGGGTTGGTCAACTGGTCGTCTATGGACGACCAGACCTCGACCGCTAGCGCCAGCCGCCGCGCCACCGCGACCCGGACCGCCCCGACTGCCTCCGCGACCCGGACCGCGCCGACACCTCCCGCGGATCGCACCGCCACCGCATCTGACCCTGCCTCCGGCCCGGCGGCGACGACGGCCGAGGCGCTCGTCTGGCTCGGCGGCGATCGCTTCGATCGGCAGACCCTGCCGATCCCGGACCTCGCCGACGGGGAGAGCCTCGTGCGCCTGAGTGCCGCAACCGTCTGCGGATCTGACCGCCACACGGTCTCCGGCCATCGCTCCGGGGCCTGCCCGTCGGTGCTCGGCCATGAGGGCGTCGGCGTCATCGAGGCGACGAGAGGCGAACTCACCGTCGGCGAGCGCGTCGTCTTCGCCGTCACCTCGGTGTGCGGGGCGTGTGAGAACTGCCGGCGCGGACTGAGCGCGAAATGCGCCGCGGTCGCCAAGGTCGGCCACGAAGCGACCGACTCCGGCTGGGCCCTGTCGGGAACCTACGCGTCGCACATCCTCCTGCCCGCAGGCGTCGCAGTCGCCCCCGTTCCCGCCCACGTGCCCGATGCCGTCGCGGCGACCGCCGGCTGCGCGGTGGCCACCGTCATGGCCGCCCTCGACGCCGCCGGGGGAGCTGACCGGACGGCGGGTGCTCGTCAACGGCCTCGGGATGCTCGGACTCGCCGCGGTCGCGCGCGAGGCGACGCGGCGCTGCCGAGGTCGCCGGCGTTCGACCCCGCCCCTGACCG
>NZ_JBNFOM010000044.1:0-15286 GCF_057364785.1 Brevibacterium sp. LAARM2_SD2
CTGCCGGTAGTTTTCATGCGCCGAGGTGGCTGCGGAGTTGGTTCGATGACGCGCCGGAGGTCGGCGCTGGCTCGAGTCCACTACCCTGAGCGTCACTTCTAGCCCGTGCGAGGCGTAGGGAGTGCAGCTGCGGGTGCCTCTCGGTGAGCGGAACGGTGCTTGTGCGGCTGGGGGTAGTTTTTCATGGCGCCCGAGGTGCGCGGGGGCGGGGGGAGGCAAGAGGACGTCCGGGGGAGGGCCGCCGAGGTGGGCGGGGGACGGCGGGAATCTCTGCAACGGTGCCGGCGTTGACCGTGTCCGGACAGGGCGTTTCGGTGCGTGGACGCGGCTTCCCGCCGATTCGCCAAGCGGGGAATAACGTGCCAGACTTGTGCGTTGACCCTGTCATTGCATATTGGGAGAGCTGTGCGCTCGCCCTTGGGCACACGACCCTTGCGCCCCCTTGACAAGGGTCTTAGTAATGTCCTGGTGCAACTGGGAAGTATCAGCGCTCGCGAAAGGTGAACACGTGCCGACAGTCGACAGGAAAACAGTGACTGAGGAGTCGGAGGCCACTTCGTCGGGTGGATCGACGACCACAGCGGCGAAGGGAACGAAGACGAAGACGTCGTCGACCTCGCGTGCCAAGACGACCGCGGCGAAGAAGACGACTGCCGCGAAGAAGACGACGGCGAAGAGGACCACCGCGGCGAAGAGCAAGGCGGCAGAGACGGCCGAGGCGCGGAGACCCAGGAAACCTCGGAGACCACCGAGAAGAAGACTCCCGCGAAGAAGACGACGGCGAAGAAGACCACCGCAGCCGCGAAGACGACCACGGCGGCGAAGAAGACCGCTGCGAAGAAGACGACGAAGAAGTCCGCCGAAGCCGACGACGCGCCGGCGAGCACGAAGAAGAAGTCCGACTCCGACGTCGACTCGACCGAGGACGTCGAACCGACCGCGGACGCGCTCGCCACCGAGCTCAGCCCCTCCGAGGCGACCGAGACGAAGAACTCCGAGGAGAAGGAGAAGAACGCCGCGGTCACCGAGGCCGGCGGCTTCATCGTCTCCGACGCCGACGAGGACGACGCACCCGCGCAGCAGGTCGTCTCCGCCGGTGCCACGGCCGACCCGGTCAAGGACTACCTCAAGCAGATCGGCAAGGTGGCGCTCCTCAACGCCGCCGAGGAGGTCGACCTCGCCAAGCGCATCGAAGCCGGCATGTACGCCGAGCACCTCCTCGACGAGGGCGAGGTGACCGACCCGCGGCTGACGATGGACTACAAGTGGATCATCCACGACGGGCGGATCGCGAAGAACCACCTCCTCGAGGCGAACCTCCGCCTCGTCGTCTCGCTCGCCAAGCGCTACACGGGTCGCGGCATGCTCTTCCTCGATCTCATCCAGGAGGGCAACCTCGGCCTCATCCGTGCCGTCGAGAAGTTCGACTACACGAAGGGCTTCAAGTTCTCGACCTACGCGACGTGGTGGATCCGTCAGGCCATCACCCGCGCCATGGCCGACCAGGCGCGCACGATCCGCATCCCCGTCCACATGGTCGAGGTCATCAACAAGCTCGCCCGCGTCCAGCGCCAGATGCTCCAGGACCTCGGCCGGGAGCCGAGCCCCGAAGAGCTCGCGAAGGAACTCGACATGACGCCCGAACGCGTCGTCGAGGTGCAGAAGTACGGCCGTGAGCCGATCTCCCTGCACACCCCGCTCGGCGAGGACGGAGACTCCGAGTTCGGCGACCTCATCGAGGACTCCGAAGCGGTCGTGCCCTCGGACTCGGTGAGCTTCACCCTGCTCCAGGAGCAGCTGCACTCGGTGCTCGACACCCTGTCCGAGCGCGAAGCCGGTGTCGTCTCGATGCGCTTCGGGCTCAACGACGGACAGCCGAAGACCCTCGACGAGATCGGCAAGGTCTACGGCGTCACCCGTGAGCGGATCCGCCAGATCGAGTCGAAGACGATGGCGAAGCTGCGCCACCCCTCGCGCTCGCAGGTGCTGCGCGACTACCTCGACTGAGACGCCTCACCGACGACGCCGGGCCCGTGGTCATCCGACCGCGGACCCGGCGTCGCTGTCGTCTGCGCTGCGATCCGTGCGGGAGGGCTCAGCCCAGCCAGTCGGCGACCCCGCGGGCGATCGCCTCGGCGTACTCCTTCCGACCGTCCGCGGATTCCATCGCCTTCGCCTCCTCGGGATTGCGCATCTCCCCGCATTCGACGATGACGGCCGGCACCGAGGCGTTGTTGAGTCCCGCCAGATCCGGTCGTGGGCTGATCGCCTCCTTCCCGTACGCGGGGTTCGGGGTGAACGGCCCGGCCAGCGCCGCGCTGATCGCCTCGGCGAGCTCCGTCGACGCGGTCTCGAGCTCCGGTGTCGTCCCGGGGTCGGCGACGATGACGTGGAAGCCCTTCGCCGACGTCGACTCGCTGCCGTTGGCGTGGATGCTCACCAGCGCATCGGCGTCGGCGGCGAACGTGCCGCGCTCGTCGACGCACGGCCCGACTCCGTCGTTGTCGTCGCGACTGAGGACCACCTCGGCGCCGGCGGCCTCGAGATCAGCGGTGAGCAGTCCGCTGACCTCCCACGCGAACTCCGCTTCGGAGTAGTCGGAGTCGGTCGCGGTGCCCGTCGTGTTGCACGCCTTCTCCCCGCCCCGTCCGTCGGGCACAGGGCTCGCGATCGCGGCGGGATCCTTCGCGTTGCCGCCGTTGTGACCGGGGTCGATGGCGATCGTCGTTCCCGTGAGGTCCTCATCGACGACCCGCGCCGAGGTGGGCGGTGCACTTCCGGACGACCCCGGCGGCAGCGGCTCGGCGGCGACCGTCGTCGACCGCTGGCTCGGCGCGGGGTCGGGGGCGGCGCAGGCGCCGAGCAGCACGGCGCCGAGCACGGCGGCTGCGGGCAGGGCTGCGGCGCGCAAAGGGAGACGTGGGCGGGTCATGGGGCCATTGTTCCAGCAAACCTGCCCGACACGGCGACCCGCACCCGGGCACGGGGGACCACGGCGATTAGAATTCAATCGAACGAGAGGAAGAGTGTGGAAGAGGAAAGCTACGGCGCACGGCATCTGTCCGTGCTCTCAGGGCTCGAGGCGGTGCGCAAGCGTCCGGGCATGTACATCGGAACGACCGACTCGCGCGGGCTCATGCACTGTCTGTGGGAGATCATCGACAACGCCGTCGACGAGGCGCTCGGCGGGTTCGGCTCCTCGATCCTCATCGAACTCGAGGCCGACGGCTCCGTGGCCGTGACCGACCACGGTCGCGGCATCCCCGTCGACATCGAACCGAAGACCGGTCTGACCGGTGTCGAGGTCGTCATGACGAAGCTCCACGCCGGCGGCAAGTTCGGCGGCTCGTCGTATGCCGCCTCCGGCGGACTCCACGGGGTCGGCGCCTCCGTCGTCAACGCGCTGTCCTCACGCCTCGACGTCGAGGTCACCCGCGGCTCGAAGATCCACAAGATGTCGTTCCGGCGCGGGGTGCCCGGTCGCTTCGACGACAAGGGGAAGGCGCCGAGCCCGGACAACCCGTTCGAGGAGTTCCACGAGGCCACCGGCCTCGAGATCGTCGGCAAGGCCAAGCGGGGAGTCACCGGCACGAAGGTCCACTACTGGGCCGACCCGCAGATCTTCCTCGGCAGCGCCCAGTTCGACTACCAGCACCTCGTCGAACGCGCCCGCCAGACGGCGTTCCTCGTCCCCGGCCTCGAACTCACCATCGTCGACCGCCGCGGCGTCGCCCGTGACGAGACCGGCGCCGTCATCGCCGAACGCGTCGAGGACTTCCGCTTCGACGGCGGCATCACCGAGTTCGTCGACCACCTCTCGATCGATCCGCCGATCACCGACACATGGCGGATGCAGAGCACGGGATCGTTCAAGGAGACCGTGCCCGTCCTCGACTCCTCGGGACATCTCGTGTCGAAGGAGGTCGAACGCGAGGTCGGCGTCGATGTCGCCCTGCGCTGGGGCACCGGCTACGACACGAAGATCAAGAGCTTCGTCAACGTCGTCGCCACCCCGCACGGCGGCACCCACCTCGCCGGTTTCGAACAGGCGACGCTCAAGGCGATGCGCAAGGCCGTGGAGGCGAACTCCCGCAAGCTCAAGCTCGGCAAGGACCGCCTCGAGAAGGACGATGTGCTCGCCGGTCTCACCGCCGTCGTCACCGTCCAGCTCGCCGAACCGCAGTTCGAGGGGCAGACGAAGGAGGTCCTCGGCACCGCCGCGGTCCGCCAGATCGTCGCGAAGACCGTCGAAGCCCAGCTCGGCGGCATCCTCTCGTCGACGAAGCGCGCGGAGAAGCAGCAGGCCGCGGTCCTCATGGAGAAGGTCGTCGCGGAGCTGAAGTCGCGGATCTCGGCGCGCACCCACAAGGAGAACCAGCGCCGCAAGACCGCGCTCGAGGCCTCCTCGCTGCCGGCGAAGCTCTACGACTGCCGTGACAGCGGCGTCGCGAACACCGAGCTCTTCATCGTCGAGGGCGATTCGGCGATGGGCACGGCGAAGTCGGCGCGCAACTCCGACCACCAGGCGCTCTTCCCGATCCGCGGCAAGATCCTCAACGTCCAGAAGGCCTCGCTGGCCGACATGCTCGCCAACGTCGAATGCGCCGCCCTCATCCAGGTCATCGGGGCCGGCTCCGGCCGCAGCTTCGACCTCGAGGCGGCCCGCTACGGCAAGGTCATCATCATGACCGACGCCGACGTCGACGGCGCGCACATCCGCACGCTGCTGCTCACGCTCTTCTTCCGCTACATGAAGCCGCTCGTCGAGGAGGGCCGGGTCTTCGCCGCCGTGCCGCCGCTCCACCGCGTCGAGGTCGTGACGAAGCGCGGCACCCCGAACGAGATCGTCTACACGTACTCCGAGGCCGAACTCCACGCGCTGCTGAAGAAGCTCGACAAGTCGAAGAAGACGTACAAGGAGCCGATCCAGCGCTACAAGGGCCTCGGGGAGATGGACGCCGATCAGCTCGCGGAGACGACGATGGATCCCGCCGACCGCACCCTGCGGCGGGTGACGATGGCCGACGCCGAGGCGGCGGAGCGGACCTTCGAACTCCTCATGGGCTCCTCGGTGGGCCCGCGCAAGGAGTTCATCGTCTCCGGCGCCGCCGTGCTCGACGCCGAGCGCATCGACAGCTGAGGACCAACCCGCGCCGGGGCCACCTCGGCACGGGGGGACAGCAGTGCTGTGACCGCGCGCGACGCGGTGCCCGGCGGGAAGCGGTGCCGGGCGCGGTGCTCAGCGCAGCTCCCGCGGATCAGTGCAGGGGAGCGACGGGCACGAAGAGGAGCACCGTCGGGATGAGGAGGAGGCCCGCGGCGACGAGGCAGGCGCACAGGCGCACCATCGTGCGCGCGGGATGGCGCGCCTGGGACAGGCGTGCGATGCGCTCGGCGCTCAGACCCTCCCGATGCTCGGGACTGATCGCCGCGGCGGCAGCGACGGCGCGCGCGAGCACCGCCGGGTCGACGGTCTGACGAGCCTGGTCGTCGGCCATGAACTCGATGAGGCGATTGACGGAGTTGAGCCCGATCGCGGTGGCCGAGAAGAACGGCAGCGCCCGATGCCACGCCGCGAACGGGATGACGAGGATGTCGTGGCGGAAGTCGAGATGGGCCTTCTCATGCGCGATGACCGCGGTGCGCTCGGCCTCGCTGAGAACCTCAAGGAGGCCTGTCGACAGCACCGCCGTGCCCTTGCGCGGCCCCTCGGGCAGACAGTAGGCGACGGGCTCGTTCGAGGAGATGATGCGGGTGTCGGGATAATTCTGCGACGGCTCGCTGAGCAGGTGTAAGATCTCGGCATGGCGAAGTCGAGTTCTCCGCGCTGAATAGAACGTCAGCGCGAGGCAGCCGAGGAGGCGCCCGATGAGCACCAGCGCGATGACGAGGAAGACCCACGCGAGGACGGACAGCCGTGCGTGCGATTCGCCGCGGATGAGATCCCACAGTCCGATGGGAAGATTCGGTGCCCCGGGGTCGACGGCGAAGGCCAAGGCAGCGCCGATGAGCGAGAGTCCACCAGAGAGTCCGACGGCCTGCCAGAGGATGACTTCGGAGATCGGGTCGCTGCGGAAGCGGCGCAGCAGTGCGGGAACCGGCCAGGCGAGGAGGAACGCCAACACTCCCAGGAGACACCCGACGATGCTCATGGTGGTACTCGGCCCGCCGTCAGGAGCGCGTCGAGTGGTTGCGCCCCAGAAGGCTGCGCAGGGTCTTCTCGTCGGCTTCCGACACGGTGCCGAGGAAGCGGGCGAGGACGGCCTGACGATCCGGGGCCTGCGAGAGCACCTCGGTCATCAGCTCGGCGACGTGGTCCTCACGGGTCGAGACTGCGAGGTAGCGATGGGGGCGGATGCTCCGATCGCGGGTGACGAAGCCCTTCTTCTCCAGACGCGTGAGCACGGTGTGAACCGTGGTGAGGGCGAGGTCGCGGTCGGCGAGGGCGTCACGCAGCTCAGCGGCGCTGAGGCCGTCGTCGTGCGCCCAGATGGCGTCCATGACGCTGCGTTCGAGTTCGCCCAGAGTTCCCACGATGTCCTTGTCCTCGGTAGTGACCGCGCCGCCTGCGGCGCTGGTCCGGCTGGAGCCTCCATTCTACCTCTACATGGTGTCGAATTCCATGTGAGACGCGCCTCTGCGTCAGTCTCGCCTGATCTCCGGTCTGCGGGTGCTGACCAGCGCGGACACGGATGCCGGGATGGTCCGGGCTGGAATGTGAGACAGTGGCTTTCAGAGTTCTACCAGGCGTAGAATTCTACGTGTTGTAGAAAGTTTCCCCTCGACGACTAGAACGGAGAAGCCCATGGAACTGGATCCGGTGCTCATCGGACGCTGGCAGTTCGGCATCACCACCGTCTATCACTTCTGGATGGTTCCCCTCACGCTCGGGCTCGGCATGCTCGTCGCGATCCTCCAGACGATGTACCACCGCACCGACAACGAGGTCTACCTGCGGGCCACGAAGTTCTTCGGCAAGCTCTACCTCATCAACTTCATCATGGGCGTGGCCACCGGTCTCGTCCAGGAGTTCCAGTTCGGCATGGCATGGAGCGAGTACTCCCGCTTCGTCGGCGACGTCTTCGGCGCACCGCTGGCGATGGAGGCGCTCATCGCGTTCTTCCTCGAATCGACGTTCCTCGGTCTGTGGATCTTCGGCTGGGGCAGGCTCAGCCGGCCCGTCCACCTCACCGTGCTGTGGTGTGCCGTCATCGGCTCGTGGATCTCCGCGTTCTTCATCATCGTCGCGAACTCGTGGATGCAGCACCCCGTCGGCGTCGAACTCGTCGACGGCCGACCGGTGATGACCGACGTCTGGGCGGTGCTCGGCAACAACACGGCCATCGCCGCCTACACCCACACGCTCTTCGGCGCTGTCGCCGTCGGCGGCAGCTTCCTCGTCGGCATCTCGTGGTACCACCTCTACCGGCGCCGCAAGGACGGCATCGACACCGTCGGCAAGGACGGCAAGGTCATCGTCGGCAGCGCCCCCGATGTGCCCGGTCGCGACGCGATCGACTACCGCGTGTGGATCAAGTGCCTGCGCATCGGCGCGATCTCCGGCATCATCGCCTTCGCCGGCGTCTCGATCACCGGTGACATCCAGGCGAAGCTGATGTTCGAGCAGCAGCCGATGAAGATGGCCTCGGCCGAGGGCGCCTGCCACGACGGCACGGAGTTCTCCGTGCTCACCGTCGGCGACCTGCAGTCGAACAACTGCTCCGACGTCCAGTCCGTGCTCGAGGTCCCCGGCCTGCTCTCGTTCCTCGCCAACGGCGACTTCACCACCCCGGTCCACGGCGTCAACACCCTGCTGCCGGAGTACCAGGAGCGGTACGGGACGAACCTGCCCGACGACCCGCGCTACGGCGAGCACGCCGGTGAGCCGATCAACTACCAGCCCATCATGATCGTCACCTACTGGGGCTTCCGCGCGATGATCGGCTTCGGCTTCGTCGCGGTCGGAGTCTGCGCGCTGGCCCTGTGGCTGACGCGCAAGGGCACGGTGCCGGCCTCGCCCTGGATGATGCGCGGTGCGCTTCTGGCGATCACCGCACCGTTCATCGCGAACTCGGCCGGGTGGATCTTCACCGAGATGGGTCGCCAGCCCTTCGTCGTCGCCCCCAACCCGGCACAGCTCGACGGCGTCTACATGTTCACCCAGGCCGCGCTCTCACCGCAGCTGACCCCGGCGATGCTGCTGTTCTCCCTCATCAGCCTCACCCTCGTCTACGGCGGGCTGATGGTCGTCGAACTCAAACTCATCATCAAATACACCAGAGGAGGGGTCGCCTCGGCGATGCCCGAACTCGCCGAGTCCAACAAGAAGCCCACGATCACCGGCAACGACGACGACGTTCTGTCGTTCGCGTACTGAGGAGGAGAAGACAGATGGAAATCCTGGCAACGATCTGGTTCGTCCTCATCGCCGTCCTGTGGATCGGCTACCTGTTCCTCGACGGGTTCGACCTCGGAGTCGGCATGCTCATGCCGATCTTCACGAAGGACGAGCGCGGCAAGCGCGTCCTGCTCAACTCGATCGGACCCGTCTGGGACGGCAACGAGGTGTGGCTGATCACGGCGGCCGGCGCGATGTTCGCGGCGTTCCCGCACTGGTACGCCTCCCTGTTCAGCGCCCTCTACATCCCGCTCACCCTGTGCCTGCTCGGGCTGATCTTCCGCGCCGTGGCCATCGAGTACCGCGGCAAGGGCCACACGCAGCGCTGGCTGACGTTCTGGACCTGGGCGATGGCCATCGGCTCGACCGTCGTCGCGTTCCTCATCGGCGCCCTCCTCGTCATCACGACGACGGGTCTGCCGCTCAACGAGAACGGCGACATGGTCGGCGGTCCCTTCGCGTGGCTCGGCTGGCCCGCCCTCCTCGGCGGACTCGGCGGTGTCGGCTTCAGCTTCGTCCACGGTCTGATGTTCCTCTGCCTCAAGACCGAAGGCGAGCTGCGGGCCAAGGCCCGCCGCTGGGCACTGGCGACGACCCTGCCGTTCGCGATTCCCTTCCTCATCTGGTTCGCCCTCTCGATCCGCCACAGCGCATGGCTGATCGTGCCGGTCGCGATCGCCCTCATCGCGCTCATCGCCTCGTTCGTCGCGCTGCGGGCCGGGGCGGAGAAGAAGGCGTTCTTCCTCCACGGCGTCTTCCTCCTCGCCGGGATGGGCGCGGTCTTCGCCGGCGTGTTCCCGAACGTCCTGCCCTCGACGCTCGACCCGGCGTTCTCGCTGACGATCGCCACCGCATCGTCGTCGGACTACACGCTCGGCGTCATGCTCGTCGTCACCGCGATCTTCTTCCCGATCGTGCTCGGCTACCAGATCTTCAGCTACCGGCAGTACCTCAACCGCCTCACCGAGTCGCACATCCCCGACGCCCACAAGGTGCCGGCGGCGATCCGCTCGTGAGCTCGCCACTGGGGATCCTCCTGTCGCTGCCCGCCGGCAGGAGGGGCCTCGTCCTCTCCGTGACGAGCGCGGCAGCGCGGGCCGTCGGCATCGTCTTCATCGCCGAGGCGCTCGTGCGCACGATCCTCGACCTCGGATCGCTCCCGCTGTGGATCGTCCTCGGGCTCCTCGGCGCCGGACTGCGCGGGGCGAGCCTGTGGGCCGACCACAGCCTCGGCACCGGGCTGGCCGCCGAGGCGAAGCGCGGACTGCGCGCCCGCATCCTCTCCACGCTGCTGGGCAGGCGGGGGATGCCCCGGGCCAAGGCCGCGGTGACGGTGACGCGCGGGGTCGATGACCTCGACGACTACTTCACGACGGTCGTGCCCGCACTCACCCAGGCCGCGGTCGTGCCCGCGGTGCTCCTCGTGCGGATCCTCTTCGCCGACCTCCTCTCGGCGGTCATCATCATCGCGTGCCTGCCGCTCGTGCCGCTGTTCATGGTCCTCATCGGCCGCTACACCGAGGAGACGACGGCAGAGAGCACCCGTGCGCTCGAGCGGATGTCCGACCACCTCGCCGAACTCGCCGAGGGTCTGCCGGTCCTCATCGGGCTCGGCCGGTCCCGGGAGCACGCCCGCACCCTGCGCAGGCTGAGCACCGACTACCACCAGGCGAATCTCGCGACGCTGCGCATCGCGTTCCTCTCGAGCCTCGCCCTCGAACTCATCGCGACGATCTCCGTGGCGCTCGTCGCCGTCGTCATCGGCGTCCGCCTCGTCTACGGCACGATGGACCTGAGCGACGGACTGCTCGCGCTGCTGCTCGCTCCCGAGTGCTTCATGCCGCTGCGCGCCCTCGGCGCCGGGTTCCACGCCAGTGAGAACGGCCGTGAGTCCTACGATCGGGCCCAGGCCCTCCTCGCCGCAGGTGACGACGAGGAAGCCGGTCCCGCCTCGGCGGCTGCGCACGCGGACCACGCCGTGACCTACGCCGACGGAACCACCGTCGCCTGGGACGGCTCCATCCCGACGACCCCGGGCATCACCGCGGTCCTCGGCCCCTCCGGAGCGGGGAAGTCGACGATCCTCGCGGCGCTCTCGGGCAGCCTCGCGGCCGGGGCGACGACGACGCTGGCACCCGCCCGCGCCGCGCTCGTGCCGCAGACCCCGCGGACCTTCGGGGCGACCCTGGGCGAGGAGCTCGCGACCTTCGGACTCACCGGTGGCGCAGCCGAGGCCGCGCTGCTCACCGCGGGCCTTCCGCCCACCCTCGACCTGCCCACCGGCGCGCTCAGCCCCGGGCAGCTGCGCCGTCTCGCCCTCGTGCGGGTGCGCGGCAGGGACACCGACCTCCTCATCCTCGATGAGCCGACGGCCCACCTCGACGACGACAATGCGGAGTTGATCATCGCGATGCTCGCCGAGGCGGCCGCCGCGACCCGCATCGTCCTCGCCAGCCATGACCCGCGGGTGCTCGCGCTCGCGACCGACACGATCACCCCGCGCGTCACCGCGGCCCCGGTCTCCGCCTCCACCGCACCGGTCGAGGAGGGCACTGCGGACACCGCGACGGACGACTCGCATGACACCGCGGGCACGACGACCGCGGGAACGACGGCGACCGTGGCGGCCCCGAACCTGGCCCCGGCCTCAGCTGGTGCCGCGGTGTCAGCTGGTGCCCCAACAGTCGGTGACCGCTCCGGAGACACCGCGGTCGTGTCTCCCGAACGCGGCTCCGGCGACGTGCCCGCACCCGGGAGTCTGCGCCGGCGCGCGGCGACGCTGCGCACCGCGCTGCCGCTCATGCGGTGGACGATGCTCATCGCCCTCCTCACCGCATGCGCCTCGAGCCTCGCGGCGATCTCGCTCACCGCACTCTCCGGGTGGCTCATCGTCGAGGCCTCGTACGGGCCGCCGATCATGACGCTGCTCGTCGCGATCGTCGGGGTGCGCTTCTTCGGTCTCAGCCGCTCGATCTTCCTCTACGTCAGCCGACTCAACCTCCATTCGGCGATCTTCTCCGCGCTCGGGCGCCTGCGCTCGGTGCTGTGGTCGCATTTCGAGCGCGCGGGCATGAGCGACCGCACGATGCTCACCTCGGACACGGCGCTGACGACGATGGTCGCCGACGCCGACGAGGTCCGCGACCTCGTGCCGCGCACCCTCTTCCCGCCAGTCGTCTCCGCCCTCGTCATCGTCGCCGTCATCATCGCCACCGCGATCCTCGATCCGGGGTCGGTGCCCGTCCTCGTCGCGCTCGCGCTCGTCAACCTCGTCGTCGTCCCGCTCGTCTTCGTCCGTGCCGAGGCGCCGTGGGCGCGGCGGATCCGCGCAGGACAGGCACGGATCCTCTCCCTCCTCGCCCGTGCGCTCGGGGCGAAGACCGACCTCAGCGCCAACGGCGCGAACGCCGCCGTCCTCGGCCGGCTCACCGCGGCCGAAGACGACCTCGAGGCCGCGCAGCGCGCCTCGGCGCGGAACTTCGGCGCCGCACAGCTGTGGGTCGAGGTGACGACGGTGCTCGCCGCGATCGTCATCGCCCTCATCTCCCCGGCGCCCACGGAGATCCTCGCCGTCGTCGTCCTCAGCACCTTCGGTCTCGTCGACCCACTGGCCTCGGCGCTCACCGCGTGGCGGCAGATGCCCGCCCTCGGGATCGCCCTCGACCGCCTGCCGCCCGTCACCGCGGACTCCCGCCACGACGACGATGAGGCCGACGACGACCCGGCGGCCGCCTCGGCGCTCACCGCTCTCGAACTCGCCGATGTCACCGTCGGCTGGGACGGCGTGCCCGTGCTCGACGACCTCGACCTCGCTGCGGATGCGGACAGGTGGACGGTCGTGTGCGGGGAGAGCGGCAGCGGGAAGACGACGACGGTGAGCGTCCTCCTGCGGTTCCTCACCCCGTGGCGCGGGCGCTATGACGCACAGGAGCGGAACGGGCAGCGCGTCGACGTTCTCGCGCTCGACCCCGACGAGCTCGCCGGTCGGATCGCGTGGTGCCCGCAGGAGGCGCACGTGTTCCGGTCGACGGTGCGCGGCAACCTCGCCCTGGCGCGCCGGGATGTGCCGGACGAGGAGGAGATGTTCGCCGCGCTCACCGCCGCCGGACTCGGTCACTGGGCGAGCCCCGAGGGCCTCGACCGGTGGGTCGGGGACCACGGGACGGAGATCTCAGGAGGGGAGAGACAGCGCCTCGCCGTCGCGCGCACCCTGCTCAGCGGGGCCGAGGTCATCGTCCTCGACGAACCCACCGCGCACCTCGATGCGGCCACGGCCCACCGCCTCGTCGCGGATCTGCGGGCCAACCTCCCCGATCACACGGTCATCATGGTCACCCACGATGAGAGCCTCATCGACGGAGGCGACCGCGTGCTGCGGTTGGGAACGGACGTCAGTCCCGCTTCGATCCGAACATGATCTCGTCCCAGCTCGGGACCGAGGCGCGGCTGCTCTTCTTCTTCGCCTTCGATTCGGTGTCCTTCGACGTCTCGACCCCGTCGCTCACCCCGGGCTCGTTGAGCAGGGAGAGCTGGTTGTCGTCGTCGAACGTGCCGACCTCCTGAGTCGGCTCCTGCGGTTCGTCAGCGGCATCGGATGAGGCCTCCGCCTGCGCGGGCCCGCGATCGCCGGCCTTCGCCGCGCTGTGACGGCTCGCCGCCTCGGCGATCCTGTCCTCGAATGCGAACACCTCATCGTCGGTGGCATCGGCGGGACGCCCGGGCGCGGTGTGCGCGCCCTGCGGGTGGGTCTCGGGGTCCTCGGTGACGGCGCGGAGGCGACCGCGGGGTTCGTCGTCGTCGCGACGGCGACGACGGAGGTTCTCGAGGATCCGCCCGGTCTCGGCCTGGTGATCGCCGAGCGTCGCGGGCTGCTCGGCCGGCCGCTCCGGCGCCGAAGCCTGCGGGTCAGGGGTGTCGATCTCCTCGGTGGTGCGACGGCTCGAGCTGTAGCCGGGGATCGGACCGGTGTCCGTGGGACCGGAGTCCGCGAGCCACTTCGCCTCATCGTCGAGGGCCGTGAGCGACCCGCGGTAGTAGTTCCACCCGGCGGTGCGCTTGCGGTCGGCGGCGATGAAGCTGAGTTCGATGTACCAGTTGCCGTCCTGCTGCTTCCACGCGTCCCAGTCCATCGTCTCGATGTCGACGTCGCGCATCGCCAGACGGGTCTGGCTGAGTTCGACGAGCGGGGTCGGGTCGCCGTTGGGGTCGTGATCGGAATAGATGGGGTGCCGGCTCGCGGTGTGCGCCATGTGGGCGCGTTCGGCCAGGGCCGGGCGCTCGTACGTGCGCACCTGGTCGGGGTCGGCGCCGGTGGCCGCGATGACCTCCTCGGCGCTCATCCCGCCGCGGATCATCGCCTGGATGTCGCGCGGGCGGATGGGGGAGTCGGAGCGCACGACGGCCCTGTCCTTGCGCACAGCCGCATAGAGGGACTCGTCGAGCTTCAGTCGATACTGTGCCCCGGAGTCATCGCCGAGGAGCAGATGAGTGCCGTCGGCATCGACCCCGTGCAAGATGAGTTCACGCATTTCGCTCCTTTATCGCTTCTCATGAAGAATCGTGTCACGACCGCACCGCTCAGCCCCGCAGATTTGCTCGCGAGTCGCGAATTCGGCAGGCCGGGGCACGCGCGGGCAGCGGTGGGCGGCGAAAGTGAGTCGAACGTGCTCAGGGTGCGGACAACGGGCGAGCGATCTCTACACGCTGTAAAATCTCTGACGTGAATACGACAGCCCCCATTGACACCCTTGTCCTCATGTCCTTCGGCGGACCGGAATCGCCCGAGGAGGTCGTTCCGTTCCTCAAGAACGTCACTGCGGGGCGCGGCATCCCCGACGAGCGCCTCGAGGAGGTCGGGGAGCACTACTACGGATTCGGCGGCAAGTCCCCGATCAACGACCAGAACAAGGCGCTGCTGGCGGCCCTGCGCGCCGAGCTCGAGCGGCGCGGCCTCGACCTCCCGCTCGTGTGGGGCAACCGCAACTGGGAGCCCTACCTCACCGATGTCGCCCGCACCGAGGCGGCGGCCGGACGCTCCCGCTTCCTCGCGATCGACACCTCGGCGTACTCCTCCTACTCCTCGTGCCGGCAGTACCGTGAGGACTTCGCCGGCACGGTCGCAGGACTCGCCGACGAGGGCATCGAGGTGAGCTTCGACAAGGTCCGCCAGTTCTTCAACCATCCCGGCTACGCCGAGGCGTGCGCGACGCTGCTGCGCGAGGGGCTCGACGACTTCCGGGCCCAGGTCGGCGCCCTCGACCCGGCCCGTCACCGGATCCTCTTCGTCACGCATTCGATCCCCGACGTCATGCAGGAGGCCTCGGCGGTGGCGACCGTGGGCTACCAGGCCCAGCATGAGGAGCTCATGGAGTTCCTCCTCGGCGGCCTCACCGAGGCGGACCGGCTGCCCGCGGAGCTCGTCTACTGCTCCCGCTCGGGTGCACCGCACGTGCCGTGGCTCGAACCCGACGTCAACGACCGCATGGAAGAGCTCGCCGCCGAGGGCGTCACCGGTGTCGTCCTCGCCCCGATCGGCTTCATCTCCGACCACATGGAGGTTGCCTTCGACCTCGACACCGAGGCGAAGGAGACGGCGGAGGAGCTCGGCCTCGCGTTCACCCGGGTGGCCACCGTCGGCACGCACCCGACGTTCGTCGCAGGCCTCGTCGACCTCGTCGAGGAGCGCCTCGCACAGCTGTCCGGGCAGACCCCGGAGACGCCGGCGATCCCCGGCACACGCGCGCTGACCCCCGGCAGCGGGGCGTGCAGCATCGACTGCTGCCGGGGCCGGGTCGAGCGCCCGACCCTGCCGAACTGGCCCTCGGTGTAAGCCCGGCGCAGCAGCCCTGCACACACGGGACCGCCGGCCCCTCCCGAAGCGATTCGGGA
>NZ_JBNFOM010000045.1:0-14251 GCF_057364785.1 Brevibacterium sp. LAARM2_SD2
GCCGGGGGCGCTCACCGCGGCCGCGGGCGGGAACAGCGGCGTTCGCGGCCGCCGTCGCCGCTGCGACGGTCTGCTCGGTCGGTGGAGCGGGGGCCGGGGCACGGCGACACCGTCCTTGACGGCGCGCTTCTTCTCCGCACTCGGGGTCGCGATCGTCGCTGCTGCCTTCGCCGTCGAGGCCTTCGTGCTCGAGCCGGCGGGGGCCTTCGTGGCAGCGGGCTTCTTTCCCGCGGCGGCTGCGGGCTTCGACGCGGCGGGTTTGGACGAGGCGGGTGTCGACGACGCAGCGGGCTTCGACGCTGCGGACTTCGACGCGGTGGACTTGGACGCGGTGGAGGTCGCAGCGGTCTTCGCGGACGACGAGGACTTCGCGGCGCCCGCAGGCGACTTCGCTGCTGACGTCTTCGTAGAAGCAGTGGAAGTCTTCGTCGTCGAGGGTGTCGACGTCGACGCGGCCGAGGGGGATGACCCGGTCGCTGTCGTCGCTGCCGCGGAACCGGACTTCGGTGCGGCCGACTTGGCGGGAGCCGCCTGTGCCGAGCCCTTCTCCGCGACCGTGCGCGCCGCCGATTTCGCGGCCGTCGTCTTCGCCGCCGCACCCGCCGACATCGACGACGTCGCCGGTGCGGACGAAGCCGAGCTCGCTCCGGTCGTCGCAGCCGCAGGCTTCTTCTCCGCTGACGTCGAGGCCGACGCCTTGGTGGCCGACGCCTTGGTGGCAGCCGGCGCGGCCGCGGGCTTCTTCGCTCCCGCGGTCGAGGTCGACGCCGTGGTCGCCGACGTCGACGCGGATGCCTTGGTCGCCGAGGACTTCGCCGCCGACTTCGACGCCGCCGACTTCGACGCCGTTGCCTTCGCCGCGGGCTTCTTCGCTGCCGACGCCTTCGAGGTCGACGCCTTAGTCGCCGAGGACTTCGTCGCCGAGGACTTCGCTGCCGACGCCTTCGAGGTCGAGGACTTCGCTGCCGACTTCGAGTCAGACGCCTTCGCGGTCGACGTCGAGTTCGTCGACGACGTCGACGTCGACGCCGCCTTCGCGGCAGCCGGCTTCGTCTTCGCCGCAGAGCCCGCAGTGCTCGTCGAGGTGGACGACCCCGCGCTCTTCGTCGCAGCGGTCCTGCGCGTCGAACCCGCCCCGCCTCCGCTCGCCTTGTCGTTCTTCGTGGTGGGGGTGGTGCTGCTCGAGGGGTGGTTCGTCATGGCAGTGCTCCTTACGGGAAACCGTCGGGCGCCATGGCGACGACCGAGGTCTCGTCGGCTCCGCTGTCGGCCCGGGAGACGTGCCTACAGCAAATGTGATGGGGACAACCTATCTCAGTTTTCAGCGTCTGTGGCTGATGGTTCAGCAAATGTGTGAATGGGAGGCGAAATCGTGACCACCGGGCGGTGCCCGGCAGTGGAAGCATCGGCGCTCGCCGATTCCCGCTGCCCGCATTCCGGAAGCTAGGCTTGAGCCGACCGATGCCTCTTTCGAAAGTGAGCTGATATGCCGGTGAACGCGGAGAAGCAGGGGGCGACCTACTCCCTGCCGCGCCCCTACGATGTCTCCCGGGAGGAGATCGCGGAGTTCGCTCGCGCGACGAACGCGGGGGCCGACTACCATTCGACGCCGAGGCGGCGCAGGCCCTCGGATACCGCGACGTCATCGCCCCGACGACGTTCGCCGTGATCATCGCGCAGAAGTCCGAGGCGGCCTACATCACCGACCCGGACTCCGGCATCGACTTCTCGAAAGTCGTCCACGGCTCCGAGCAGTTCAGCTTCAACCGGCCCATCGTCGCCGGTGACAGCCTCAAGGCGACGACCCATGTCGACGGCGTCCGCGCCGCCGGCAGCAACGCGATGATCACCACGCGCACGGAGATCATCGACATCGCCGACCAGCCCGTGGTCACGGTGACCTCGACCATCGTCGTGAGAGGAGACGGAGAATGAGCCTCATCGATCTGTCCGAGCTGACGATCGGCGACGTCGTCGTCGATACGGAGATCCCGCTGTCCCGGGCCTCGCTCATCGACTACGCCGCGGCCTCCGGCGACCACAACCCGATCCACTGGTCCGAGCGCTTCGCCGAGGAGGTCGGCCTCGAGGGCGTCATCGCCCACGGCATGCTCTCGATGGCCGTCGTCATCGCCCCGATCGTCGAGTGGCTCGGCGATCCCGGTGCCGTCGTCGACTACCGCACCCGCTTCTCCGCGCCGGTCCTCGTGCCCGACGCCGAGTCGGGACCGCCCTCGACCCCGACGACCTCGCTGCACCTCACGGCCACCGTCGGCGCCGTCGACGCGGCCGTGGGCACCCTGCGCATCGACGCCGCCGTCACCGCCGGTGATGCCGACGTGCTCAGCCGCACGCAGATCCGAGTCGGACGGTGAACCTCTCCGAGTTCACGACGTTCCACCTCGGCGGCCGCACCGGATCTCACCATCGCCCGGTCCCGGGACGATCTCATCGCCTTCGCCGAGGCGAACGGACTCGCACCCGGCGACCGGTCGATGCCGGACATCCTCCTCATCGGGGGCGGGTCGAACCTGCTCGTCTCCGATGCCGGATTCGCCGGGCCCGTCGGCGTCGTCGCGACGACCGGAGTGACGTTCACGGAGATCTCGGACACGGAGATGCAGGTGACCGCCGAGGCGGGGGAGAGCTGGGATGACTTCGTCGCCGCCACCCTCTCCTCAGGTCTCTCCGGACTCGAGGCCCTCTCCGGGATCCCCGGCTCCGTCGGCGCCACCCCGATCCAGAACGTCGGGGCCTACGGGACCGAGGTGGCCGAACTCATCACCTCCGTCGAGGTCTACGACCGGCTCTCCGGGCAGGTGCGGCGACTGACCGCCGCGGAACTCGAGTTCGGCTACCGCACCTCGGCGCTCAAACGCGCCGCACGAGCGGCGGGCACGCCCGCGCACATCGTCCTCTCGGTGACGTTCGCCCTGCCCCGCGGCACGGACTCCCTGCCGGTGCGCTACGCGCAGCTCGCCGGCGCCCTCGACGTCGCGATCGGAACCCGCGTGCCGGCCCTGCGGGTGCGCGAGGCCGTGCTCGACCTGCGCCGGTCGAAGGGAATGGTCCTCGACGAGGACGACCACGACACCTGGTCGGCGGGATCGTTCTTCACCAATCCGATCGTGGAGAGCCCCGAGGCACTGGCGGCGCTGCCGGCCGAGGCCCCGCGGTTCCCCGTCACCGATCCGCTCAGCGGGGCGACGATCCCCGGGCTGACGAAGACCTCGGCGGCGTGGCTCATCGAACGCGCCGGTTTCGGGAAGGGCTACGGCTTCAACGACCGGGCGCGCCTGTCGACGAAGCACACCCTGGCCCTGACGAACCGGGGAGGGGCGACGACGTCCGATGTCGTCGATCTCGCGCGCACGATCGTCGCCGGCGTCAACGAGCGGTTCGGGATCGTCCTCGAACCCGAACCGACCTTCATCGGCACCGAACTCTGACACGACGTCGCGCCGGGCCCACCGCGGCCCGCGCGCTAGTCGCTGCGGTCGGACTCGGCGTCTCCCCGCTCGGCATCGCCCCGCCCGGCCGCCCATGCATCGATGTCGGCTTCGGCCCGGGCGACCACCTCGGCGGGGGCCGCGGAGATCGCGAACGAGGACTTCGCCAGACCCGCGAGCTCGCCGTCGGTGAGACCGAGCTTAGCGGCGAACCGGTACTGGTCGGCCAGCCGGGTGTGGAAGATCAGGGGATCGTCGGCGCCGAGGGCGATGTCGGCACCGGCGTCGAGGAGCCGGCGCAGCGGGACGTGCTCGATGTCGGGATAGACCCCGAGGGCGACGTTCGATCCCGGGCAGACCTCGAGGCCGATGCCGGCCGCGACGATCTCGTCGAGCAGGCGCGGGTCCTCACCGGCGCGGATGCCGTGGCCCAGCCGGTTCGGCGCCAGCTCGGTGACGACGGCGCGGATGTGGTCGGGCCCGAGCAGCTCCCCGCCGTGCGGGACGGAGAGCAGTCCGGCCCGCCGCGCGATGTCGAAGGCCCGGCCGAAGTCCGCCGTGGTGCCGCGGCGCTCATCGTTCGACAGGCCGAAGCCGACGACCTTGCCGGGGCCGGTGCCGGCATGGTGGGCCGCGAGCCGCGCGAGCATCCGCGCGTCGAGGGGGTGGCGGGTGCGCGAGGCCGCGACGACGATCGCCATCCCGAAGTCGTCATCGCTGGCCGCTGCCGCCTCGTCGAGGATGATCTCAAGCGCCGGGGTGATGCCGCCGACGTACGGGGCATACGAGGTCGGGTCGACCTGGAGTTCGAGCCACCGGGACCCCTCGGCGCGGTCGGCGGCGGCTGCCTCGCGGACGAGCCGACGCATGACCTCCTCCCCGCGGACGACGCCGCGGGCCATGTCGTAGAGGCGCTGGAAGCGGAACCAGCCGCGCTCATCGGGGCTCAGCCCGGTCACCCTGTCGCCGAGCAGCTGCTCGGACATCGGCATCCCCGCCTCGGCGGCGAGGTCTTCGAGGGTGTCGGCCGACATCGAACCGGTGAAGTGGAGATGGAGGTGTGCCTTCGGCAGGGACACGAGCGGGTCCGTCATCTTCTCAAGGATAGCCGTGTTCGCCTGACGGACACCTGGGTGCTGCCTCCCTAGAATGGGTCCGTGTCACCCCGCCGCAAGACCTCAGCTCTCATCGTCCTCCTTGCCGTCATCGCCGCCCTCACACTGCCCTGGGCGATCTTCTCGGCGCGGGCCGACCTCAGCTTCGGTCCCCATGAGGCGCAGTACCGGGTGACGGCGGATGCGCGGCTGACGCTGGACTTCGGGCCCTTGGGCTCCCTGCTCGTGCCCGCGGACGAGTTCCTCCCGCTCGGTCTCGGCCTGTCCGTCGACGTCGGGGAGATCCCGGTCTCCGGGGAGACTGAGGATGCCGCCTCGGCGCTGGGCACCGATGCCGCCGGCGGGGTCGGCGGGGGAGTCGTCGACGCCCTCGGCGGGGACATCGCCTCCTATGCCTCCCTCTTCTCGGCCCCGCAGACGCAGATCGATGAGATCGTCACCGGCCTGACCCGGGACATCCTCATCCGCTGGGCGCTCGCCGTCTGCGTCATCGCAGGCCTTCTCGTCGGGGTGACGGCGCTGCTCGGACCTGCCCGGATCGCCGCCCTCGGTCGGGCCCTGGCCGGACGGGAGCTCATCGCCATCGGCTCTGTCGTCGTCCTCGTCCTCGGCGGTCTCAGCGCCCTCGTCCTCACCCGTCCCGCCCCGCCGCAGCCCGATCCGGCGTTCGCGGGCACTCCGCTCGCCGGCGCCGAGGTGACCGGCCGCCTCGGCGGGATCATCGATGAGGCGTTCACCGCGGTCAAGGAGTTCTCCGACGAGAACGACGCGTTCTACGACGCGGTCATCGCCGGTCTCCACGCCGGCTGGACGAACCGCCCGCTCAGCGGGGACTGGTCGGCTGCGGGCATGGTCCCACCGGCGTCGGGCAGCGCCGATGTCTCGACGTTCGTGCTCAGCTCCGACGTCCACTGCAACTACGGGATGGCGCGCGTCGTCGGCGACGTCGCACGGCTGACCGGGGCCGACGGGATCATCGACGCCGGCGATGTGACGATGACGGGCACCTCGGCGGAGAACTACTGCTTCGACGTCCTCGACGACGAACTGCCGCAGGACGTGCCGAAGATGTTCGTCAAGGGCAACCACGATTCGCAGGAGACCGCGAAGCACGCCCGCAGCCGGGGCTGGGCGGTGCTCGACGATTCGACCGCGCAGCTGGCCGGGGTGCGCTTCCTCGGCGGCCCCGACCCGAGGCGCACCGTGTTCGGCTCGGGTCCGGAGCTCGAGACGGAGCTGACCGCCGACGAGTACGCGGCGAAGCTGCGCGACGAGGCGTGCCGGACCGACTTCGACATCATGCTCGTCCACGACCCGCGCATCGCCCAGCCCGCCCTCGAGTCCGGGTGCGCCCCCTACGCCCTGAGCGGACACTGGCACCGGCAGGTGGGTCCCGAGCAGTTCGGCAGGGGAGTGCGCTACGTGAGTTCCACCACCGGCGGGGCGCTGGCGAACGCGCTGACGCCGGGGCCGCTGAAGATGGACGCCGAGGTGAGCGTCATCCGCGTCGACAATGTGACGAAGATGCCGATCGACGTCCAGACGATCACCGTCACCCCTGGTGAGGACGTGTCGATCGGCCCGTGGGTGCGCTTCCCCGCACCGCTGCCGCTCGTTGCGAGACCCGTGGCACCCGCACCGTGAGGCGGGTGTCGGGGTGCGTGTCGGCCTCGGTTCGACGGAACCCGGTGGGAGACGGTATGCTCGTTTCTCGTGGTTGGGCACACCCTCGGATGGGGGCGTCGCCGAATCGAAGGGGTGTGGCGCAATTGGTAGCGCAACGGTCTCCAAAACCGTAGGTTGCAGGTTCGAGTCCTGTCACCCCTGCGCAGTTGACATCTGCCGCGGCTCTCAATCGCCGGGCAGGGCGCAGTCCTCGATTGGCTGAAGCAATTGTGCGATCCCCTGAAGAAACCGACCGAGTGAGGATGTGTGAGCGACACACCGGCAAAGAAGACTGGACAGGCTCCCGAGGCCACGTCCCGTCGCAAGAAGCTCGGATTTTTCGGACGAATCATCCAGTTCCTCCGCGAGGTCGTGGCGGAGCTGAAGAAGGTCGTCACTCCGACGCGCAAGCAGCTGGTCAACTACACACTCGTCGTGCTGGGATTCATCCTCGTCATGATGGTCATCGTCACGGTCCTCGACCTCGTCTTCGGCAAGCTCGTCGGGTTCGTGTTCGGCGGAACTCCGCTCTGGCCGCTGTGGTGACTCGCCGGCAGCGGCGATAACCTGGATACGATAGAACTTCTCACAATCCCCGTGCAGGGGACCACTACACGCGAAGCGAGGAATTGATCGGTGTCGGATACCAGTTCACCTGAAGAGGTCGACGCACCTGAGACCCCGGACGTCGCCGGTGAGGCGTCGACGGAGGATGTCGCCGAGGTGACCGCCGACGACGCGACGACCGCAGAGACCGACGCGGCTGCCGATGAGGGCGCGTCCGCCGACGATTCTGCTTCCGCGGACGATGCCGCCGACGTCACGGATGCCGACGACACGGACACCGCGGATGCGGATGAGTCCACCAGCGCGGATGCGGACGAATCCACCGAGGCTGAAGAGTCCGCGGAAGCGGACGAGTCCACCGAGGCTGCGGCCGGCGACGACGTCGACCCCGCCGAGGAGTTCAAGTCGGAGCTGCGCATGCAGGAGGGTGACTGGTACGTCATCCACTCGTACGCCGGTTACGAGAACCGCGTCAAGCAGAACCTCGAGAACCGTGCGGTGAGCCTCAACCTCGAAGACTTCATCTTCGAGTCGCAGGTGCCGATGGAAGACGTCGTCGAGATCAAGAACGGCCAGCGCAAGCAGGTTCGCCGTGTGCGCGTGCCCGGTTATGTGCTCGTCCGCATGGAGCTCACCGATGAGTCGTGGGGCGCCGTGCGCCACACCCCGGGCGTCACCGGCTTCGTCGGCAACGCCTACGATCCGGTGCCGCTGTCGATCGACGAGGTCTTCACGATGCTCGCCCCCGTCTTCGAGGAGCGCCAGGCCGAGGCCGCCGCCGCTGAGGGCCACGCCGCCGAGCAGGCCGCGAAGTCCGCTCCGATCACCGAGGTCGAGTTCGAGGTCGGCGAGTCCGTCCTCGTCAAGGAGGGCTCGTTCGAGGGTCACCCGGCGACGATCCAGGAGATCCGCCCCGACTCGCAGAAGCTCACCGTGCTGCTCTCGATCTTCGAGCGCGACGTTCCCGTCGAGCTCGGCTTCGATCAGGTCTCGAAGCTCTGACCTGAGAAACGCACTTCAGTCGCGACGGGGCCCGGTGAGAACCGGGCCCCGTCGCGTTCTGCGTCCACCCGCCCACGGTGCTGTGTTCCCGCTCACGACCATTTGCCTGGGGGAGAGCGGACATGGAATACTGGTGTGGTTTGATTGTCGTCTCTGTATCGGCGGAGGCGGCAGCGAATGATGCGCCGCTCGGCGCATGGAAACTCTCAAGATTAAGGACCGCATATGCCTCCCAAGAAAAAGGTAGCCGGCCTCGTCAAGCTCCAGATTCAGGCAGGTGCCGCCAACCCGGCGCCTCCGATCGGTCCGGCGCTTGCCCAGCACGGCGTCAACATCATGGAATTCACCAAGGCGTACAACGCTGCGACTGAATCCCAGCGCGGGAACATCGTTCCCGTCGAGATCACCGTGTACGAAGACCGTTCGTTCACCTTCGTTCTCAAGACCCCGCCCGCCGCTGAGCTCATCAAGAAGGCTGCCGGCGTGAAGTCCGGTTCGGCGACCCCGCACACCGTCAAGGTCGCTCACCTGAGCGCCGACCAGGTGCGTGAGATCTCGACGACCAAGATGCCCGACCTCAACGCCAACGACCTCGACATGGCTGACCGCATCATCGCGGGCACCGCGCGGTCGATGGGCATCACCACCGACATCGAGGTCTGAGACTCTTAGAGTCACCAGACATTCCACTGTGGCAGGGCGGATGCGCCGCCCACACCACGACTGCAAGGAGAGAAGCAGATGGCAAAGCGCTCAAAGGCCTACCAGGCCGCGGCTGAGAAGATCGCCGCTGATGTGAAGTACGAACCGGCTCAGGCGATCGACCTGGCCAAGGAGACCTCGGTGTCGAAGTACGACGCCACCGTCGAGGTCGCCCTCCGCCTCGGGTCGACCCCGCAAGGCGGACCAGATGGTGCGCGGCACCGTCAACCTTCCGCACGGTACCGGCAAGACCGCCCGGGTCCTGGTGTTCGCCGCCGGCGACCGTGCAGAGGCAGCCCGCGAAGCAGGTGCCGACTACGTCGGTTCCGATGACCTGCTGGAGAAGGTGGCCAACGGCTTCACCGACTTCGACGCTGCGGTTGCCACCCCCGACATGATGGGCAAGGTCGGACGTCTCGGCAAGGTGCTCGGTCCCCGTGGCCTCATGCCGAACCCGAAGACCGGCACCGTGACCATGGATGTCGCCAAGGCCGTCACGGACATCAAGGGCGGAAAGATCGAGTTCCGCGTCGACAAGCACTCGAACCTCCACTTCGTCATCGGGAAGGCCTCCTTCTCCGAGCAGGCGCTGCAGGAGAACTTCGATGCCGCGATCGAGGAGATCCTCCGCCTCAAGCCGTCCTCGTCGAAGGGCCGCTACATCACCAAGGCGACGATCACCACGTCGAACGGTCCCGGCGTTCCGGTCGACGCAGCCGCGCTGCGCGCCTGATGCCGGCCGCGGACTGATCCGCGACCGTTGCCTGAGAAGGGCGGGAAGTGAGACTTTCACTTCCCGCCCTTCGTCGTTCCCGCGCTTCGTCTCTCGCGCGCGAGGGCCCCTCCCGCGCCTTGCCCCCGGATCGGTTCGCGATAGGATTGTCCCTATCCTGGTCAACTGACTGACACCCGCCGATGGAGGTGGCACGGATCGCGATGCACTCGACACCGCTGCTGCGCGACGACTATCAGCTGATCGTGCGTCGGGCCCATGACAACCTCGCGAGTCCGGCACTGGCACCGCAGCCGGGCCTCGGCGTGCGCTCGACCGTCCTCGAATCCTGGACCCGCAGCCTCGACCGACTCCGCGATCCGGCAGGTGTGCACCCGACGGTCGCCTACGACGAGGCCCAGCTGACCGAGGTCCGCCGTCGGCACCCGTTCCACTCGATCATGCCGCTGCTGCGGTCCCATCTCATCGAACCGGCCACCGAGGCGGGACTCCTCGTCGCACTCGGCGACGAACAGGGCTGCCTCCTCTGGGTCGAGGGGGAGAAGCCGGTCCGCAATCGTGCGGAGTCCATGGGCTTCGTTCCCGGGTCCGACTGGTCCGAGGACGCCATGGGCACCTCGGCGCCGGGCCTGGCGCTCCGCTCACGCTCAGCGGTGCAGATCAGCCGGGCCGAGCACTTCGCGAGCGAAGTCCACCCGTGGAGCTGCAGCGCCGTGCCGGTCACCCATCCCGTCACCGGCGAGGTCATCGGGATCATCGACGTCACCGGGGGAGACGATGCGGTCTCCGCGATCGTACTGCCGCTGCTGAGCTCGACCGCGCAAGCCGCCTCGGCGGGTCTGTCGCAGCTCTATGCCTCCGGCGACGGGACGACCGGGCCCTCTCCGGAGGCGACGACGGACGCGTTCCTCGAGGTGAGCGGTCCGACACCGGTGCTCAGCGGGCCCGGCGGGCAGCGCATCGACCTGTCGAAGCGCCACGCCGAGATCCTCCTCCTGCTCCACCGTCACCCCACCGGCCTGACGAACGCGGAGCTCGCCGATCGGCTGTGGCCCCTCGGCGGCAGCGACGTCACGGTGCGGGCGGAGATCGCACGGCTGCGCAAGACGATCAGCCGCCTCGGCGACATCGAGGTCCTGGGCCGGCCCTACCGGATCCGGGGACGACTCGACAGCGACGTCGAGCGCACTCATCGGGCGCTGGCCGCCGGCGACGCCGAGACCGCGCTGTGCGCGTACCGGGGCGCGGTGCTGCCGGAGTCGGAGGCACCGGGGGTGCGGGAGATCAGCGCCGAACTCGATGTCCTGCTGCGGGAGACGCTGCTGACCGACGGGACGTGGCAGCAGCTGTGGCGCTACGCTGCGATGCCGCACGCCCAGGCCGACACCGAGGTGCTCATGGCCGTCCTCCGGCTCGCGCCGCCCGATGCGCCTGAGCGCACGGCGGCTGTCGTCAGGCTCGAATCCCTCGGGCACTGACCGGCCGGACGACGATGCAACTGTGATGCAACGTTGCCGCCGGTAGCGTGAAGTCCAATCGGAGAGACCTCTCCCGAGGACATCGCAGCAAAGGAGTTGCCATGACTGTGTACGCCCGGCCCGGCGAGGACGGATCCCTCGTCACCTTCAAGCCCCGTTACGAGAACTTCATCGGCGGGGAGTGGGTGGCCCCGACGAACGGAAACTACTTCGAGAACCCCACCCCGGTGACGGGCCAGCCCTTCACCGAGGTGCCCGCGAGCACCGCCGAGGACATCGAACTCGCCCTCGACGCCGCCCACGCCGCCGCACCGGCCTGGGGGAAGACCTCGCCGACGGAGCGGTCGAACATCCTGCTGAAGATCGCCGATCGGATGGAGGAGAACCTCGAGATGCTCGCGGTCGCGGAGACCTGGGACAACGGCAAGGCCGTGCGCGAGACGCTCAATGCCGACCTGCCGCTGGCCGTCGATCACTTCCGCTACTTCGCCGCGGCCATCCGGGCGCAGGAGGGCGGGATCTCCGAGATCGACGAGGACACCGTCGCCTACCACTACCATGAGCCGCTCGGCGTCGTCGGCCAGATCATTCCGTGGAACTTCCCCATCCTCATGGGCACGTGGAAGCTCGCCCCGGCGCTTGCGGCCGGCAACGCCGTCGTCCTCAAGCCGGCCGAGCAGACTCCTGCCTCGATCCTCGTGCTCATGGAGCTCATCGGCGATCTGCTGCCGCCCGGCGTCGTCAACGTCGTCAACGGATTCGGACTCGAAGCGGGCAAGCCGCTGGCGTCGAACAAGCGGATCTCGAAGATCGCGTTCACCGGTGAGACGACGACCGGTCGCCTCATCATGCAGTACGCCTCGCAGAACATCATCCCCGTCACCCTCGAACTCGGCGGCAAGAGCCCGAACATCTTCTTCGCCGACGTCATGAGCTCCGACGACGCGTACTGGAACAAGGTGCAGGAGGGCTTCACGATGTTCGCCCTCAACCAGGGCGAGGTCTGCACGTGCCCGTCGCGTGCGCTCGTCCAGGAGTCGATCGCGCCGGAGTTCCTCGAAGCCGTCGTCAAGCGGACCGAGAAGATCATCCAGGGCAACCCGCTCGACACCGACACGATGATGGGCGCTCAGGCGTCGAACGATCAGCTCGAGAAGATCGTGTCCTACCTCGACATCGGCAAGCAGGAGGGCGCCGAGGTGCTCATCGGCGGAGAGCGGGCCGAACTCGACGGCGACCTCTCCGGCGGGTACTACGTGCAGCCGACGATCTTCAAGGGCGACAACGGCATGCGGATCTTCCAGGAGGAGATCTTCGGACCGGTCGTGTCGGTGACGACGTTCAGCGACTACGACGATGCGATCAGCATCGCCAACGACACGCTCTACGGCCTCGGTGCGGGCGTGTGGAGTCGCTACGGCAACACGACCTACCGGGCCGGACGCGACATCCAGGCCGGCCGCGTGTGGGTGAACAACTACCACGCGTATCCCGCGCATGCGGCGTTCGGCGGGTACAAGGCCTCGGGCATCGGGCGTGAGAACCACAAGATGATGCTCGACCACTACCAGCAGACGAAGAACCTGCTCGTCAGCTACTCGGACGAGGCCCTCGGCTTCTTCTGAGGGCTCGCCTCGAGCACCCGAACCCGTCCCGCGCGCAGCGCACCGACCCAGCTGCGCGCGGGGCACCCAAACCCCCTCGAGTCCTGGCGCTCACCCCAGCCGGAGGCGGCACCTGAACCGGACGATCCCTGCGATCCCGATGGTCTCTGCGATCACGGTGATCTCAGCGATCGACCCGCGAGACCACCCCCACCTCGGCGCGGTCCGTTCACACCGCCCCGGCTCCGGCAGCACGGGCACACCTTGTCACTTCGAACAGCACGACGAGCCCAGGGCTGCCCCCCTGCTGCCCCCGGCCCCGGACGGTCGCGGCCACCCAGACCACGGCCCTCCGGACCATCCCGACCACGTTGCCCCCGGCCTCGAACACACCCACCCCTCTGCCCTGCCACCCGGACGACCCCGACCACCCGGACCACGCGATTCGCTCCGTGGCCCCACCCTCACACCCCACACCTCGCTGATGTGCTCCACGCCAGCCCCGCCTCGGCGATGCCCCTGTGCTCCCGCGGCCCCTCAAGCCAAACCCCGGCACCACCTATCACCGCATGACCATCACAACAAAGGAGTCGATGATGTCGGAAATGAAAGCAGCAGTCGTCGAAGGATTCGGCGAGGATCTCGTCGTCGGAGACAACACGATCCCCGAGCCCGGGCCCGGCCAGGCGCTCGTCAAGCTCATCGCCTCGGGCGTGTGCCACACCGACCTCCACGCCGCGCACGGCGACTGGCCGATCAAGCCGCAGCTCCCGCTCATCCCCGGCCACGAAGGGGTCGGGATCGTCGAGAAGGTCGGCGAGGGCGTCACCGAGGTCGAGGTCGGCCAGATGGTCGGCAACGCCTGGCTGTGGAGTGCGTGCGGCGTCTGCGAGTTCTGCCGGCAGGGCTGGGAGACGCTGTGCGAGTCCCAGGTCAACGGCGGATACGGCATCGACGGGTCGTTCGGGGAGTACATGCTCGTCGACGAGAAGTTCGCCGCGGTCATCCCCGACGGCGCCGACCCCTACGAGATCGCCCCGGTCCTCTGCGCCGGCGTCACCGTCTACAAAGGACTCAAGCGCACCGAGGTCAAGCCCGGTCAGTGGGTCGTCATCTCCGGCATCGGCGGACTCGGGCACATCGCCGTGCAGTACGCCGTCGCCATGGGCATGCGCGTCGTCGCCGTCGACGTCGCCGATGACAAGCTCGCACTGGCGAAGAAGCACGGCGCGGAGATCACCGTCAACGCGTTCGCCGAGGACCCCGCCGAGGTGATCCAGGAGAAGATCGGCGGCAGCCACGGAGTGCTCGTCACCGCCGTCCATCCGGCGGCGTTCGGCCAGGCGATCGGGATGACCCGCCGAGGCGGCACGATCGTCTTCAACGGCCTGCCGCCCGGCGACTTCCCGGCCCCGATCTTCGACATCGTGCTCAAGGGCCTGACGATCCGCGGCTCGATCGTCGGCACTCGCCAGGACATGGTCGAAGCTCTCGAGTTCTATGCCGCCGGGAAGATCCACCCGACGTACACGAAGCGTCCGCTCGAGGACATCAACGCGATCTTCGACGAGATGATCCACGCGAAGATCGACGGTCGCGTCGTCATCGAGTTCTGAGCGAGCAGGCCTGTCGCTACGAAGTTCGCGTTCGGTGGTCGAACGCTCGTGCTCGGTGAGGCGGGCGTTTCGCTCGCCGAGGCGTGAGTCCCGCGTGCCGGAGCATGGATTTCTTCCGCCGAGGCACCCCAATCAGCCGTGGCCCCGTTGTCAGTGACGGGGCCACGGTTCTTCTGCGCCGATCTTCCCGCTGGCGGATGCACTTCGCGCGGCCGACTGCGCTGCGGCCCGACACCAAGCGGGTCCTCGCTCCACCGGGCCGGCAGCCCCACGCGCCGGAAGTTTGCGCCAGTCGGGGTCTGGAGATGGCCAAGGCAGCC
>NZ_JBNFOM010000046.1:0-13719 GCF_057364785.1 Brevibacterium sp. LAARM2_SD2
GCCACGGGTGCTGAGGCTGACGCTGGTGCCACGGGTGCTGAGGCTGACGCTGGTGCCACGGGTGCTGAGGCTGACGCTGGTGCGACCGGTGCTGAGGCTGACTCCGGCGCAGAAGCCGATGCCGGTGCTGATGCCAAGGACGCCAACGCGGACTCGGGTGCCGATGCGAAGGATGCGGGTGCCAACGCCGCAGCCGACGCGAAGGACGCCAACGCGGACTCGGATGATTCGAAGGACGGCGGCGAGGCTCCGGCTGAGCGCGCGATCTCGATCACCCCGAAGGAGATCGTCGACACGGACTTCGTCCAGAAGGACAAGGGTGTGAAGATCACCGTCAAGGGCTTCGACGAGGGTGAGACCGTCACGCTCAAGGTCGTCGCCGGTCCCGACAACGTCGAGGGCATCGAGCTGACCGAGACTGCGAACGCCGACGGCGTCGCCGGATTCTCGATCTACGGCACGAGCGCCTCCGACCCCTCGGTCTACCGCGGCAAGTACGACGTGTCCGTCACCGGTGCCAACGACACCGACGACGAGTCGCCCCTGACCGGGTCGTTCAAGGTCGTCTCCGATGACCAGGGCAACGGCGGCGGTGGCAGCGACGATGGTGGCAAGGACGGCGGTGACGGCGGCGGCGACCTGCCCCGCACCGGTGCCGAGCTCACCGGTCTCGCTGCCGGTGCAGGCCTGCTCCTCGTCGGCGGTGCCGCTGTGGTGCTGACGATGCGTCGGGTCAAGAAGAACTGAGACTCTGTGATCACTGAGTGATCGCGTGAGTACAGCAGAAGCGCCCCTGGTGGACATCACCAGGGGCGCTTCGCTGTCCCCGAACTCTGCGCGGTGTCCGAATCTGTGCACGCAGTTCCGAACACTGCGCTCAGTCCCGGTCTCTGCGCTCAGTCCGGTTGGTCGTCCCAGGCGACCGGAATCCTCTCGCTGGTCTCCCATTCCTCGCGCAGAATCGCATACGCGACGGCATCGAGCCGGTCGCCTCCCTCGACAGTCCAGGCCCGCCGGTGGTGAGCCTCCTTCGTCCACCCCGCCCGGACGAACACCTTCCGCATCGCGACGTTGTCCGCCCTCGTCATTCCTTCGAAGCGCTGCGCCGAGGTGGTCGTGAACAGATGGTCCGTCACCGCGCGGAGGATCGACTCGCCCAGGCCCCTGCCGCGGTGATCCGCCGCCAAGCGCAGGTCGAACTCCGGTGTGTCAGCGCCGAGGTCGTCGATGCGCACGAGGCCGATCCGACCCATCTCGGCGTCGACGACCCACAGTGCGACGCCGTCATCGCCGAGGAAGCCACCGGAGTCGACGAACTCGGCGGCCTCACCGACCGACCGCACTCCCGCCCGCGCATGGTAGGGAAAGGCGTTCGTCGAGAAGAATTCGATGAGTGCGGCGCGATCGCGGCCTGCAGGAACGATCGGCTCGAGGGATATGCTCATGGCGACAACGGTAGTCCGTCACGGCAGGATGGGGAGCGACAGTGAGCATCGACGACGATCCCTTCGACTACCGGATCACGAAGTCCGGAGTCATCGTCATCGGACGCGGCGGCCGCACCGTCATGGAGCTCGGCGGCCGTCAGGCCGCTGCACTCATTCCCAAGCTCGGTCGCAGCGATGCCGCCGACCAGCAGCTGCTCGCGCGAGCGACAGGGAACTATCGCCGCGGCAACGAACGCCGAAGTCGTCGCTCGCGATGACTTGTCTACCGATCAGTAATTGGTAACGTGGGTCACATGACCGAAGAGACCCAGAGCGAGTTCGCCCACGCGACCGCAGTGACTCCGCGTGGCGACGCCCGCTTCACCGCCGACCTCGACGGCAGCTGGAAGGTCGGTGGCGCCGTCAACGGGGGCTACCTCCTCGGCGTCATCGGTCGAGCGATGGCGCAGACCGTTCCCGCCACGCCGGATCCGCTCGTCATCTCCGCGTACTACCTCGGTCCCAGTGATTCCGGGCCCGCCGAGGTGGCAGTGCGGACCATCCGCACCGGGCGCTCGAGTGCGACGCTGGGGGCCGATCTCAGTCAGGAGGGGAGGCCGAGGATCACTGCGCTCGCGACGTTCGGCAGCCTCGGCGCGCTTCCCGACGACGTCGGCACCTCCGCGCAGCCACCGGAGCTTCCCGACCCCGACGACTGCATTCCGATGGCCGAGGGACCGCAGGAGTTCCTCGACTCCGCACCCGTCGTCTTCCGCTATGACATGCGTCTCGACCCCGCCACCGCAGGATTCGCCGCGGGCCGCCCGAGCGGGCGCGGACTCCTCCAAGGGTGGATCAGGCTCGCCGACGGCGCCGATCCCGACCCGCTGGCGCTGCTCGCCTTCCTCGACGCCTTCCCGCCGGTGATGTTCGACCTCGGACGCTTCAACTGGGCGCCGACGATGGAGCTCACCGCCCACGTGCGGGCGAACCCGGCACCGGGCTGGATCGGCGTGAAGGTGCAGACCCGCAACATCGCCGGCGGCATGTTCGAAGAGGACTGCGAGCTGTGGGACTCAGCCGGTCGCCTCGTCGCCCAGTCCCGTCAGCTTGCGCGCCAGCCGCGCGCCTGAGCCCGCACCTCGCGGCCGGGTGAGACGGCACATGACAGCGGATCTCGGTCAGCGGCGGCCGCGTCAGTGCCGCGGCATAGGGTGGAACCCGTCATCGACTGCTCGACCATATAAGGAAGGACCACGTGTCATGGCCTCGCTGAACTCCCTGAGCATCACCTTCGACTGCACTGACGTCGAAACCCAGTCGCTGTTCTGGGCGGAGCTGCTCCACGCCGAGATCGATGAGGGTGCCGACGAGTTCGTCGCGAGCATCGGCGGAATCCATGATGGGGCATCGCCGACCCCGGGCATGCTCTTCCTCAAGGTCGATGACCGGGACGCTCCGGGTGCCGGCGCGGAGAGCGCAGGTCGCGTCGTGGCGAAGAATCCTCTCCACATCGACCTCGACGACCCCGACTATCCTGCCGACGTCGATCGCGCCGTGGCGCTGGGAGCGACGAAGGTCGCCTCGTTCGACGAATACGGCATCGAATGGACGACGCTGACCGACCCCGAGGGCTACGTCTTCGACATCGGTCGCCGCAAGGCAGAGAGTCGCCAGGCAGAGAATGAGGAGCTCCGGTGAACCTGCCGCTGGACGAACCCCGTGACCAGCCGGACGAGCGTGAGGGACTCGTCGAATTCCTCGACTACCAACGGCAGGTGTTGCGCCGGAAGGTCGCCGGGTTGAGCGCGGAGGAGCTGCGGCGCACCGTCGGCGTCTCGAGTCTCACGCTCGGCGGCATCGTCAAGCATCTCAGCCTCGTCGAGTACACGTGGTTCCTCGATCGCACGGCGGGGGAGGCACTGCCCGAGCCGTTCGCGGCGATCGATTGGCGGAGCGACCGCGACTGGGATTTCGAGAGCGCCGCCGACGATTCGCCTGAAGAGCTGCTCGACCTCCACGAACGCGCGGTCGAGAGCTCACGGGAGGTGCTCGCCGGCATCGCTGATCTCGGCACACCGCTGCGCCGCCGCTCCCACGGCAGCGTGCAGAATGTGCGGTGGGTGCTCATCCACATGATCGAGGAGTACGCCCGACATCTCGGCCACGCCGACCTCCTCCGAGAGAGCATCGACGGAGCCGTCGGCGACTGATCGGGTCGGGCCGCTCACCTGCGCGATCAGGGAGGGCGCAGACCGCTGTGAGACGATAGAGGCGAATCCAATGCCCTGTCGTCGGACGAAAGCGACCCTTGACTTCTCCTGCCCCCAATCACACCAGCACGCCCACTGACGCACCGCGCCGTTCGAAGGCGTGGATTCCCCTCGACCTCGTGCGCGGTTTCCTCATCGGCTCCGCCGAGCTCGTCCCCGGCGTCTCCGGCGGCACGGTGGCCCTCGTCACCGGTGTCTACGACCAGCTCATCGACTCCGCCGCACACGTCGTCAAGGCGGCGAAGACGCTCGTCACCGGCCCCGATCGGCTCTCTGGGGCTCTCGCGGAGCTCAAGCGCACCGACTGGTTCCTCATCATCCCCGTCCTCCTCGGCATGGCCACCGCCGTCTTCAGCATCGCCGGTCTCATGGCCGGATTCGTCACCGACAACCCCGAACTCGCCCGCGGACTGTTCTTCGGTCTCGTCGCCGCGAGCATCCTCGTGCCCCTGCTCATGCTGCCGCCCCGAACGCGGCGCGAACCCATCGCGCTCGGCATCCTCGCGTTCATCGCCGCGGCCGCGCTGGCGTTCTGGATGACCGGGCTGGCCGGCGGCGCCGAGGTGGAGAACCCGCCGCTCATCGCCGTCTTCCTCGTCGCCTCGGTCGCGATCTGCGCGCTCGTCGTGCCCGGTGTCTCCGGCTCGTTCTTCCTTCTCGCCGTCGGCATGTACACGACGACTCTGCGGGCCGTCGACGAACGCGACCTCGTCTACATCGCCGTCTTCGGCCTCGGCGCCGTTGTCGGCCTCGCCGTCTTCGTCAACATCCTCCGCTACTTCCTCCACAATCACCGCTGGTGGACGCTGCTCATCATGGCCGGACTCATGCTCGGATCCCTCCGCGCTCTGTGGCCGTGGCAGTCCGCCGCCGAGGTGGGCTCCGACGGCGAACCGCACGGTGCCGGCGGCCTGCTCGCCCCCTACGACCCCGTGCTCGGCCCGGTGCTCCTCGCCGTCGCCGGGGCGATCGTCGTCATCATCCTCATCATCGTCGAGAAGCGCTTCGCCGCGAAGCCGTCCGCCCACTGAGGCGACCCGCCGAGGTGGTGGTTCGCCTCGGCGCTGGACGGTCGGTTGAGGCCGACGACGATTGCCGTAGAGTGAGGAACGACCCATTCATCTTCCGTCAAGGAGCGATCGAAGCATGGCGACCACAGCACTCGAAGGCAACCCCGTCCACACCTCCGGAGACCTCCCGGCCATCGGCACGCAGGCCCCGGCCTACACTCTCGTCGGCAACGACCTCGGCGAGGTCAACTCCTCGGAGTTCGCCGACTCCCGGGTCGTGCTCAACATCTTCCCGAGCGTCGACACCGGAGTGTGCGCCGCCTCGGTGCGCCGGTTCAACGAACTCGCCGCGAGTCTCGAGAACACGACCGTCGTGTGCGTGTCGAACGACCTGCCGTTCGCGCAGGCCCGCTTCTGCGGTGCGGAGAGCATCGACGATGTCGTCACCGCCTCGGCGTTCCGCAGCGCCTTCGGCAAGGAGTACGGCGTGACGATGGTCGACGGCCCGCTGGCCGGACTGCTCGCCCGCGCCGTCGTCGTCCTCGATGACACGGGAACGGTGATCTACACGCAGCTCGTCGACGAGATCACCACCGAACCCGATTACGATGCGGCGATGGCGTCCCTCGGCGCCTGATCCTCACATCTCGTACACGCGCACAGGCAGGGCGTATTCGACGCCCGCCTGTGCGCCGGTGTTCGCGCAGATGTCGGTGATCATGTCCTTCGGCTCGGGATGATCCCCGAGCGCTTCGAGGTAGACCGTGTGCGCTTCGAGCGATTCCACGCCCTTGGCGACATCCTCGGCGCTCAGTTCGATCGCATCCGTCGGTGAATCGGGGCCGGTGACGAGCAGCCGACTCGCCTTCCACGCCTCCAGACCGGAATCGGCGAGGTCGGTGAACAGCCACGGATTGTCCGCGTCCCGGATCGCGTCGACCGTCGCGATGCCGGCCGCCCGATGATCGACGTGGTTGAGGCCCCACGCCGTCTCGAGATTCCAGTTCGTCACCATGACGGCGTCCGGCCTGAACTCGCGCAGCTTCTTCGCGATCGCGCGCCGCAGCTCCTGGTTGACTTCGAGCATGCCGTCGGGGAATTCGAGGATCTCGAGGTCGTCGACGCCGACGATGCTGCACGCCCGCGCCTGCTCCTCCGCGCGGAGCGGAGCCACCTGGTCCGGCGGCATCGTGCGGATGCCTGCCTCACCGCCGGTGAGCAGGAGGTAGGCGACGGTTTTCTCCTGGCCGGTCCATTTCGCCACTGCCGCCGAGGCGCCGTACTCCATGTCATCGGGGTGGGCGACGATGCAGAGGACGCGGTCGATGTCGGAGTCGTCGAGGAGGGGGAGATCAGCCATGTCCTCAAGGCTATGCCCCGGGCGGCATTCACGCCAGGGTCCGGCCGTGGCCCGTGCCGTACGATGTTGCTGACTGCGACGGAAGGCGTGACGATGACCCCTCGGCGGCTGCTCGGCGGGATGCTGATTGCCTGTCTGCTCACCTCTGGGTGCTCTGCCCTGAGGGTGAGCACATCCGAGCAGGATTCCGGACCGGTGGCCGTCGGCGTCGGTGACGGCTCACCGGAGACGGGGAACGCCGACGCGATTCCGGAAGGGTGGCAGGAGGTCGAGGCCGCCCTCGGAGACGAGTGCCCGATCGCCATCGAATTCGCCGTCGACCCGCGTTGGACCGACGCCGGGGGAGTGAGCGGCTATCAGGTCTACGCGAACGGTGAGGAGCGCCTCATCAGCATCAACTGCTATGCCTGGGGCGGCGATGGCCCGGAGTCCGTCACCGAGGAGGCCATGAATGTGATCCTCACCGACCCCGGCTCCCGCGTCGTCACCGAGAAGGTCGGCGAGATGCCGGGCGGAGTCTACTGGTCCGTTCAGGGAGAGCTGGGCGCCTCATCGGTGCGTTCGATCGGCGGCACGGAGTCGGTGTTCTATGGTGCGGTGGCGGGGCTGCGGGATGAGGGTCGGCTCTACAGGGTCAGTGTTGAGATGGCAGCGAAGAAGGACGACGCCGAGGCGGCCGCCGTCTATGCGCTGATGCTGCCGACCGTGCGCTTCGCGGGGAATCCGGTCACGCCGCCGCCGGGGCTGAGATGAGCTTTGCCGTCCTCTGCATCGGCGTCGGAGGATGCGCTGCTGACGTCGCCCGGCGATGGCGTCTGAGGCGAGGCTGCAGGCGGCGCCCGCCGGTAGGATGGTGGTGACTCTGACGGAAGGCCCGATGATGACCCTGCGATCCCTGACCACCGGCCTTCTCGCGCTGACCGTGGTTCTCAGCGGCTGTTCAGCGATGCGGGTGAGCACGAACGAGGGTGATTCCGCGCCCGTGAAGGTGGGCGTCGGCGATGGGTCGACGTCGACGCCGTCCGCGGAGTCCGGTGTCGGGGCGATTCCGCCGGGGATGACGGAGCAGACCATCGACGTGGGGCAGTCGTGTCCGGTGCCCATCGCGATTGCGATGGATGACGAGTGGAGCGACTCGACGGGATACGACGGGTACCGCCTCTTCGAGCGCGGGCCCGGCGCGCTCATGACGGTCAACTGCTATGAAGACGACGACATCACTCCGGCCGACGTCGTGAAGTCAGCGCAGGACGCGACCTTCGACTCGGCAGGATCCCAGATGTCGTCGGAGAAGACCGGGCAGGTGACCGGGGGAGAGTACTGGACGTTCACCGGCACTCTCGGCCCCGATGACATGCGGTCGATCGAGTCCTCGGAGTCACTGATCTACGGGGTGGCAGCCGGTGTGCAGGTGGAGGGTCGACAGTTCAAAGTGACGCTGGAGATGGTCGTCAAGAGCGAGGATCAGGCCACCGCTGACGTCTTCGCGACGATGCTGCCGACGGTGCGTCTGGCCGACGAGAGCCTCACTCCGCCGCCGGGGCTGAACTGACGGTCGCTCCGGCCCGGCGCTGAGCCTGAGGTACGGCGTCGAGCGCGACGGCGGGAACGGACTCGTCGTTGCGGGTTGAGCCAGCGATCGCCGCGTCACTGTCGGCCGCCTCGGTGCCGGGTGCCTGAGCGCTGAGGTTCTCATGACTGGTCGTCTCAGCGGTGCCGGCAGCTGCTTCCGCCGTTCGACCGTCCGCAGTTGCGGTATTGGGTGCGGGACTCTGGCCGGCCGAGCCGCCGTCAGCGGTGGTCTCGAGGCGTTTGAGGAGTTCCCGGGCCGCGATGCGACCGGCGCGGGTTGCGCCGATCGTCGAGCTCGCGGAACCGTAGCCGACGAGGAAGATGCGGTGATCGTCTCGGACGGCCACCTCGGTGTCCATGGCGATGCCGCCCTCTCGGGTGCGCAGGTGGAGGGGTGCGAGGTGGTTGAGGGCGGCGCGGAATCCGGTGTTCCAGAAGATGACGTCGACCTCTTCGATGCGCTCCTCGGGGAACGGCTGCCATGACTGGGGGAGGGCGAGACGGTCGCTGTGGGAGGGGCCGAGGCCCTCGGAGGTCACCGCCTCCTCAGCGGGCCGGGCCGGGAAGTGCACGCCGTGGGGGAGGATCTCATCGAACATGCCGCGGGAGACGAGGACTCCGGATTCGACGCCGTCGAGGAATTCGCGGCGCAGCGGCAGCCCGGTGGTGCGGACGACGCTGGCCGGGGGGAGTCCGGCGAGAGTGCGGGAGCGCACTGCGCGTTCGACCTCGAGTCCCCAGTTGCCGTCGAATTCGCGGGCGGTGAAGTTCGGTGGACGGCGGGTGGCCCACAGGGTGTCGGTGACGGTGGCGAGTTCGAGGAGGAACTGGGTGGCGGAGATGCCGCCTCCGACGACGAGAGTGCGCAGGCCGCGGAAGTCCTCGACCTCGCGGAACTGGGCGGTGTGGAGCTGTTTGCCCTCGAATTCGGCGATCCCGGGAACGTAGGGGACGTAGGGGTGGGTCCACGTGCCCGTCGCGTTGATGAGGTAGTCGCTTGTGAGGTGGAGGCGTTCGCCGTCGAGCATGACGGTGAGCTTGAGCGGTCCGGTGCCGGTGTCGTCGGAGGTCACGTGGGCCACCTCGGCGGGACGGACGACGCAGAGTTCGAGTTCCTTCTCGAAGCGGGAGTAGTAGTCGGTGACGATCTCGGATGCGGGCACGGATGGGTCGGGGGCGCCGAGGGGGAAGCCGGGGAGATCGGCGATGTGATTCGTCGAACCGAGCGTCAGGGATTCCCAGCGCTGCCGCCAGGCACCGCCGGGGCCGTCGCTGGCGTCGAGGACGATGAAGTCCCGACCAGGTTTCAAACCATCGCGCCAGAGGTAGTGCGCGGCCGAGAGACCGGCCTGACCTGCGCCGATGATGACAACGCGCCAGTGTGAGTCAACGAGCAACTCGGTGAGTCGGCAAACCATGGCGATAGTCTCTCAGGGAGCCTTGAGGTTTTCCTGTGTGAATTGGCGACGATTCGGCGGGTGCGGGCGGACGTCGTTGGAACGGGCGAAGGGACATAGAGGGCACGGGCGAACAGACGGCGATTCAGCAGGTGTCGTGGGCGGGTACGGGACGATTCCACTTCAGTTGCAACTGGGTCAATTGCAGTCCGGACCATTCGGATTCGCATTGCAATCCTCGTCGACAAGGTAGCGGTGGAATCGGTAGACGTCGATGGTCAGCTCATTGCTGGCGACATAGGCGTAGCCGTCGATGGGGATCCAGGGGCCGCCGTCGACGGAGAATTCGCCGGTGAACGTCGTTGTCATCTCGACGGTAGTCGGTCCGACCTCTTGGAAGTCGTGGCCGATCTCCGGCTTGTCGCCGGGCTGCGGTTTCGAGCCCTTGGTTGTGGTCGTCGCGCCGGTGCCGTCGCCGAAGTTCCAGCTGTACTTCTCCGGAGTCACCTTCACCTGCACGGCGTAGGTGAGGAGGGTCATGTCGATGTAGCTGACGTCGGCATTCGTCCAGAAGGCGGCGGGTTTGCCGATGACCGCCCAGTCCTTGGGCCAGGCGTGAATAGTCGGCGCGGGGATGTCGAATGTCTGGAACTGCGATTCGGGGATCTCCGTCGGCGGTGCTGGTCGCGCCGGACCTCCTCCGCCCCCTCCGCCACCGCCTCCGGGCAGGTCAGCGCAGATATAGCCGAGCTCTTCGTAGACGCAGTCCGGGCGGCCGTCTCCGTCACTGTCGCCGGAGCCTCCGCCGCCGCCAGAGCCGCCACCGCCACCGGAGCCTCCTCCGTCACCGCCGCCTCCGCCGGGTGGACCTGGGGGAGCGGGTGGTTTGATCACGTCGCACTTGCTTGTGTCGCCAATTGAGCAACCAGGACCGGCTGCAGCTGGATTAGCAATGCTCAGAGTGAGTACGACAACGAGAAACGTTATGAACGTCGAAACACGGAGTGATCGGTAAACAGTCAACACGTTCGCTCCCACAGGGCCTGCTCATTGACCTTCCAAGCTTCGCCCTCGCGCCCGATCTTGTGCTCCATTGTGACTTTTCCGTCAGGATTCGTCGTAGGCGAATTGCCACTTTCTGTGTACGTCCACTTCGAGGTGTCAACACAGAACTGCACTACAACGCTAGAGGCATCAGGATTACCGTCATCCACGACAACGTCATAGACACTTACGGACGACGGAACGATCTCGCCCTCGAACGTCGCGGCATCCGTTTTTATAGACTCCGCCTCACTCTCAATTGATTCGAGAGCTTCGCCGCTTGCGTACTTTGGGAACTCATCTATCGCACCGAAGTCACCTGAGTACGCTTCATTGACCGAAGTCCAGAACCCCTCGAACGCCACCAGCGCCCCGTCGACCGCCTTCTTCTCGTCATCGTTGAGGTCGAGGTCGGTGGTGTACTCGGGCACGGTCGGCGTCGACGCTCCGGCCGAGGGATCTGCCGCAGGAAGAGTTGACGTCGGCGCTGCAACGGGAGAGTTGTCCTCGCACCCCGAGATGACCGCGCCGAGGGCTGCCACAGCCGCGATTGCGGCAACCGTGCGGAGACGGCGACGTATGGTGGTTCGACGAGCTGGTGTAGCGATTCCGGTTCTCATTCCACGCCTCTGTGGTCCGTGATGCTGACACTGCGGTTCGTGCCGACGGCACCTCTGATGGCCAGGCGCCAGGGTGTCCCACATTATGCGAGAACTCATGGATTGAGAACAGATGCAGTTGAATCTGTGGATAACCTGCTCACGAGTCGGCTGTTCACTCGCCGGCACTGACAGGGGAGTAACCTAGTCGTCAGACCTACTCGCTGAGACAGCGAGACCCGTGTGAGATAGGTGCCGTACGCAACATGACTGACCTGGCGTGGATTCCGACCGCAACGCCGTCCCTGCAAGCATTTCTCGGCTTCGACCTGCAGCCGATACCCGTCATACCCGTCATCGCGGGTCTCGTCGCTCTCGCCTACGTCATCGGATGGATCCGTCTCGCCGTCCAGAAGCGCCCGTGGCCGGCATGGCGGGGGATCCTGTTCCTCCTCGGCTGCCTGCTCCTCGCCGCGACCATGGGACTGGCGATCGAGGGCTACGGCCAGGTCATGTTCTCGGTATTCATGTTCCAGCAGATGACCCTCATGATGGCCGTGCCACCGCTGCTCCTCCTCGGCGCTCCCGGAACGCTCCTGCTCCGCTCGACACCGCGGAATCTGCCGGGCCGGATGGTCCTGAGAACGGCCATCTTCGGCCTGCGATCGTGGCCGGGCAAGATCATCGTCCACCCGCTGTTCTCGATCCCGCTGTTCCTCGCCCTCTTCTATGGCCTCTATCTCTCCGACGCCGCGAGCTGGGTCTTCAACCAGGGCATCGGCGTCCACATCGCGCTCGAACTCGTCTTCCTCTTCACGGGAATCGTCTTCAACGCAACGCTCATCCCTGCCGACCCGCTTCCCGTCCCCGAATCGCACGTCGTCCGCATCTTCCATTCCTTCATGGAGGCCGGTCTGCACGCGTTCTTCGGTGTCATCGTCATGATGGCGGCGCTGCCCTTGGTCGATCGGTTCGCCCAACTCCCGCCGAGGTGGGGGATCGACCCCATGGAAGATCAGAAACTCGCCGGTGGGATTGCGTGGGCGTACGGCGAGGGTCCTGCCGTCATCATTCTCCTCATCATCCTCATCACGTGGTTCCGTCAGGAGTCGAAGAACAACAAGATCCGTGACCGTGAAGTTGCGATGCACGGCGACAAGGAGCTGGACGCCTACAACGACTACCTCCGACAGCTCGCCGAGAGTGAGGGCCGCGGCTCGACTGCCGAGCGCTGAGTTCGCGGGTCGGCCGTTGAGCGCTGACTGAGTCTGCGCCTCGACTGCCAAGCGCTGAGTTCGCCGCTCGATTGCCGATCGCTGGGTTAGCGGCTCGACCATGGGCCATTGTTCGATCGCCGGTCGTTATTCGACCGGCGGGCATTGTTCGACCCGCGGTCATCGTCCGACCAGCGGTGCTTACTCGTCCAGCATTCATTGCCCGAACCGCCGTCGTCAACGGTCGGCGCGTACTGCTGTCACGAGCCTGGCAGACGTCTCTCGTGTGGACGTGTCTGTTGTGTGGTCGTGTCTGTGCCGACCTGTAGCGTTGACCCACCCCGGCGCACACGAACCTCTGCTGACACAGATGTCGCGACACACATCGGCACTGAGACAACACTGCTTGCTCTAGGAATCGAAGCACCTAGAACACCGAAAAATAGTCGAACAAAAAAACAAAGAAACATCTTGACACACTCCACACAGGTGTATAATAGGTCACAAGACATGGACAATGGCGAATGGACCCCTGAGCACCATGACTCTCACCCCGAGCCGCAAGCACCCCACCCCCGGCAACGACGCCGCGGGTGCGCATACGGGCGGGCCTTCGGCGCCGGAGTCCTCCCCATGTTCTGGTGACACCCCGAACGCCGAGTCGCTGTTCGATCAGCTCACCAACGCCGGCATCGACCTCACCGGACACCCCCTCGCCGACACTTTCGCCGGCCTCGCCTCCGCCCCACCCGCCGAGGATCCCGAACCCGAGCCGGAGAGCACCTACTTCGATAACGTCGACGACGACAGTGATGACAATGCCGTCGACGGTAGTGATGCTGACCAACTCGGTTCCGCCGGTGCTGACCCTACGAGCGCCAACGGGCGTTGCAACGAGCCTTCTGGCTACGACGATGCCACCGGTGGTGCCTACGATGCCGCAAACGGTCCCGTGACCGAGCATGACCGTCCTGTGGCCCGCCGCCACACCACTGATGCCGCCGGTGGGGATTCGACTCCGACGGATGCCCCGTCAGTCGAGGACGAGGAACAGCGCCGCGCTGAGACCGAGATCGCTGAGATCGCTGCGGCGGCTGCCGCGTTGGACGGGGACACCGACGTGCCCGCCTGGGTGAGCCGACACCCCCTCTTCACCGGCAGGGCGTGGGCGGACCTGTCCGCGTTCGCCCCGGAAGTCACCACCGGCATCACCACCCTCATGCACCTCGATGCCCAACTGCGGTCCTTCGACAAACCCATGGGACCCGACGAGGCACTCCTCCTCGTCGACGGGGCCGAAGCCCTCTCTCGGGTCTCGGAAGCCCTGTCGATCCTCGCCCTGTCCGTCTACGACCGGGTGGGGACACCGGCGGATACGGGGGCGAAGGACACGAAGTCCCTCATCCAGGACCGACTCAACCTCACCCGGACAGAAGCCCACCGGCGGGCCGAGATGGCCAAGAACCTTGGTGGGCGGGTGGATCTGGCCGGGCAGGCCCTGAAACCCTTGTGTCCCGAAGTCTCCGAAGCCCTGCACACGGGTGCGTTGTCGGCGGGGCAGGCGAAGACCATTGATGACTGCCTGGCCGCCCTGCCTGACTGGGTGAGTGCCGAGCAGCGGGCGGATGTGGAGAAACGCCTCGTCGCCTATGCGCCGACGGTGCGGGTGGCTGATATTCGTGCGATCTTTAATCGGATGCTGTGTCATGCCCCGGGGATAATAGAGGCAGGGAGATTGGAAGAAGGAGATTCTCTCTTGCCAGTGAAATACACCGACGAACTCAAGGCTCGTGCTGTCGAGCTCGTCATCCATGCCCAAGCCG
>NZ_JBNFOM010000047.1:0-11522 GCF_057364785.1 Brevibacterium sp. LAARM2_SD2
GAGCCTGCCGGGCCCCGCGCGCGAGCGCCGCCGCGGCCGCGGGTGCGCCGGCGGAGCCCTTGAAGGAATCGGGGGCGCAGACGATCGTCGGAGTCATAGCCACATTCAACCTCACCGATTCTCTCGACACCACTGTCGATGGCACCGCGACCGGCGCCGTCGCTGTCCATGATACGGAAGAAAAATTTCCGAAATCGACCGCGCGGTGTGGAAAAAGGATTTGACATCCCGGCGAGAGGCAGGCCACACTCGTGGAAACGAATGGAAGAGAACTTCCGAGATGCGAAACGAGGTCGATGTGGACCTGATCGAATTCGATCGGCTGCCGGCGGGCGAGGCCCGCGACGTGGTGCGCCCGTGCCTCGACGTCGACCGCTGGATCGACACCGTCGTCGCCGGTCGCCCCTTCGAGTCGGTCGCGGCGGCCGCCGAGTTCGCCCGCACCGCCGCCTCGCCCCTGCAGCCGCAGGAGATCGAGGCCGCGCTGGCCCATCATCCCAGGATCGGGGAGAAAGCCGAAGGCGACTCCGCCGAGGCGGCCCATTCCTCCCGTGAGCAGGCGGGCCTGGGCGCGCTCGAGACCGACGTCGAAGAGCGTCTGCGCGCCGGCAACGCCGCGTACGAGGAGCGCTTCGACCGGGTCTTCCTCATCCGCGCCGCGGGCCGCACGCCTGCGGAGATCCTCTCCGAACTCGACCGCCGGATGGCCAATTCCGATGACGAGGAGATCGCCGAGGTGGGTGCTCAGCTCATCGAGATCGCCGTCATCCGACTGGAAGGAATCCTCTCGTGAGCTTCATCTCCGCCCACGCCCTCGACTCGACCGCCGGCACCCCCGCCGCCGACCTCGCCGTGACGCTGCTCAGCGGTGAGGAGACGCTCGCTCAGGCGCGCACGGACGCCGGCGGGCGGGTCTCCGAACTCGGCCCCGAGACCCTCGATCCCGGCACGTACCGGATCGTCTTCGGCACCGGCGAGTACTTCACCGCCCGCGGCCAGGACCACTTTCACCCGCAGGTGACGATCGACTTCACCGTCGCCCCGGGCGAGACCCACTACCACATCCCGCTGCTGCTCAGCCCCTTCGCCTACAGCACGTATCGGGGCAGCTGAGGCCCGCACATCGTCATCAGGGGAAGCAGGCCCCCTGCAGGATCTCCATCCTCAACAAACCGCCGAAGCCGACCGGGAGACAACCGGCGGCCTCGTCAGATATCCGGGCTGTCGCGCATGCGCGGCGGCACTACGAGGAGTACGCAATGAGCACTGTGAAACTGACGACGAACCAGTACGGCAAGGCGGAGAACCGACTCATGCGGGTCTACCGCGACTCGGACCGCCATGAGATCCGCGACCTCAATGTCACCTCCCAGCTGTGGGGCGACTTCGAGACCGCGCACACCGAGGGCGACAACGAGCACGTCGTCGCCACCGACACCCAGAAGAACACGATCTTCGCGAAAGCCAAGGAGCTCGGCGTGTCCTCGCCCGAGCAGTTCCTCCTCGGGCTCGCCGACCACTTCACCGGCAGCTTCGACTGGGTGAGCGGCGGACGCTGGGAGGCCGAGGAGTTCGGCTGGGACCGCATCAACGACCACGACCACTCGTTCTACCGGGCGGCCCCGGAGATCCGCACGGTCGTGCTCACCCGCGACGGTGACACGGACACGCTGATCTCCGGCTTCCGCGACCTCACGGTGCTCAAGACGACGGAGTCGGGCTTCGTCGGCTACCCGAAGGACAAGTACACGTCGCTGCCGGAGACCGAGGACCGGATCCTGGCGACCGACATCGCCACCCGGTGGATCTACAACACCACGGACCTCGACTTCGACGAGACGTATGAGAAGGTCAAGGGCATCATCCTCGAGGCGTTCACCGACCACTACTCGAAGGCCCTCCAGCAGACCCTCTACATGATGGGCGAGAGGGTCATCAGCGAGGTCCCGGAGATCGACGAGATCCGCTTCTCGTGCCCGAACAAGCACCACTTCCTCTACGACATCGAGCGCTTCGGCCTCGAGAACCCCAACGAGGTCTTCATCGTCGCCGACCGTCCCTACGGCCTCATCGAGGCGACCTTCACCCGTGACGGGGTGGAGGAGTCGAAGAGCGCCTGGACGAACATCGCCGGGTTCTGCTGACCCGTTCCCATCACCGCCGAGGCGGGACGGCCGATCCTGCGCCGTCCCGCCTCGGTGCCGCACCCTTCGGACCCGCCCCTGAGCGCGGTGGGCCACTGAGAGGCAAACCCCTATGACCGCACTGTCATCACGCCCTGATGCCGCCCTGTCCACGAGTCCCGCCGACGAGGAGGTCGACGAATGGCTCGAGTCCTGGGAGGGACTCGTCGCCGCCCGCGGCACCGCGCGGGCCGGAGAGATCATGGAGGCGCTGCGCCGCCGCGCGGCGACGAACTCCGTGGCCTCACCCAAGGTCACGACGACCGACTACGTCAACACGATTCCCGCCGACCAGGAGCCGGCCTACCCCGGTGACGAGAGGCTCGAGCGCCGCTACCGGAAGTGGCTGCGCTGGAACGCCGCGATGCTCGTCCACCGCGCGCAGCGCCCCGACGTCTCCGTCGGCGGCCACATCTCGACGTATGCCGGGGCCGCGACCCTCTACGAGATCGGGCTCAACAACTTCTTCCGCGGCCAGGACCATCCCGGCGGCGGCGACCAGGTCTTCTTCCAGGGCCACGCCTCCCCGGGGATGTACTCCCGGGCGTTCCTCGAGGGCAGGCTCACGGAGGCCCAGCTCGACGGCTTCCGCCAGGAGGCGTCCCGGGCTCCGAACGGCCTGAGCTCGTATCCGCATCCGCGGCTCATGCCCGAGTTCTGGCAGTTCCCGACCGTGTCGATGGGCCTCGGCCCGATCAACGCGATCTACCAGGCGCAGATGAACCGCTACCTCCACCACCGGGGCATCGCCGACACGAGCGACCAGCGGGTGTGGGCCTTCCTCGGCGACGGGGAGATGGACGAGCCCGAATCGCGCGGGGCCCTGCAGCTCGCGGCGAACGAGGGGCTCGACAACCTCACCTTCGTCGTCAACTGCAACCTCCAGCGCCTCGACGGGCCGGTGCGCGGCAACGGCAAGATCGTCCAGGAGCTCGAGGCGACCTTCACCGGGGCCGGCTGGGACGTCATCAAGGTCCTCTGGGGCCGGGAATGGGACGAGCTGCTCGCCGCCGATCGCACGGGAGAGCTCGTGCGCATCATGAACGAGACCCTCGACGGGGACTACCAGACGTTCAAGGCCGAGTCCGGCGGGTTCATCCGCGACAACTTCTTCGGCCGCTCACCGGTGACGAAGAGCCTCGTCGAGCATCTGAGCGACGACGACATCTGGAACCTCAAGCGCGGCGGCCACGACTACCAGAAGGTCTACGCCGCCTACGACCGGGCGGTCGCGGTGACCGGCAGGCCGACGGTCATCCTCGTCCAGACGGTCAAGGGCTACGGGCTGGGCACGAGCTTCGAGTCGCGCAATGCCACGCACCAGATGAAGAAGTTCACCGCCGCCGACATCAAGGTCTTCCGCGACCGGATGGACATCCCGATCAGCGACAGGGTCATCGACGACGATCCCTACGCCGTGCCCTACTATCATCCGGGCGCGGGCGACGAGGCGATCGAGTACCTTCTCGAGAAGCGGCGGAGCCTCGGCGGCTTCGTCCCCGAACGGCGGCGCTCCCGCTCGCAGATCGCCCTGCCCGCGGTCAGCGACAAGGCGTTCGCGCAGGCTAAGAAGGGCTCGGGCCACCAGCAGGCGGCGACGACGATGGCCTTCGTCCGCCTGCTCAAGGACCTCATGCGGGAGAAGGGCGTCGGCGAGCGGATCGTGCCGATCATCCCCGACGAGGCCCGGACCTTCGGCATCGACGCGTTCTTCCCGACGGCGAAGATCTACAACCCCAACGGCCAGAACTACCTCGCCGTCGACCGGGAGCTCTTCCTCTCCTACAAGGAGGCCCCGACCGGGCAGCTCCTCCACGTCGGCATCAACGAGGCGGGGGCGGCGGCCGGGTTCACCGCGGCGGGCACCGCGTATTCGACTCATGGTGAGCCGATGATTCCGATCTACGTCTTCTACTCGATGTTCGGCTTCCAGCGCACCGGCGACGCGTTCTGGGCGGCGGCGGACCAGATGACCCGCGGGTTCATCATCGGCGCGACCGCGGGGCGGACGACCCTGACCGGGGAGGGGCTCCAGCACGCCGACGGGCACTCGCCGGTGCTCGCGGCGACGAACCCGGCGCTGCGGATCTACGATCCCGCGTACGGCTACGAGATCGCCCACATCGTCCGCGACGGCCTCCACCGGATGTACGGCGAGCACGACCTCGGCGACGATGAGCGCAACGTCATGTACTACCTCACCGTCTACAACGAGCCGATGCTCCAGCCGGCCGAGCCCGAGGGCGTCGACGTCGAGGGGATCCTCGCCGGCATCCACCGCATCGCCGAGGCGGGGGCCGGTGCGCCGTCCGACGCCGACACTGGGCGGCCGCAGGCTCAGCTGCTCGCCTCGGGCGTGGCCGTGCCGTGGGCGCTCGAGGCCCGCGAGCTGCTCGCCGCCGACTGGGGCGTCGACGCGGCCGTGTGGTCGGTGACGTCGTGGGCGCAGCTGCGCCGTGAGGCGCTCGACTGCGAGGCGCAGCGGCTCGTCGACGTCGCGGCGGAGCCGCGCGTGCCGTATGTGCGCCGGCGCCTCGGGTCGGAGCCGGGGCCGATCGTCGCGACGAGCGACTTCGATTCGACCCAGCCCGATCTCCTCCGGCCGTTCCTCACCCAGGACTTCGCGACGCTCGGCGCCGACGGCTTCGGCTTCTCCGACACCCGGGCCGCGGCGCGCAGGCACTTCAGGATCGACGCGCACTCGATGGTCGTGCGCACCCTGCAGCTCCTCGCCGACCGCGGCGAGGTCGACCGGGGAGCACCGGTCGAGGCCGCGGCGAAGTACCGTCTCAGCGAGGTCACGGCGGGCACCTCGGGCACCGCCGGCGGGGACTCCTGAGGCTCAGGCCCCGGGCTGCATGTCCGCGGCGATCTGCTCGGCGACCGAGCGCAGGAGCGGGATCGCGCGGGCGGCGAAGTCGTCGTCGACGCGGCTGATCGGACCGGACACGGAGATCGCGAGCGGCGAGGGGGCGCCGGGCACCGACATCGCGAAGCAGCGGACGCCGAGCTCCTGCTCCTGCTCGTCGATCGAGTACCCGCGCTCCCGGATCCGGTCGAGTTCGGCCTCGAGCTCCTCCAGGGTGCCGATGCTGTGCTCGGTCGGCGTCGGCATCCCGGCGGTGGCGACGATGCTGCGGACCTGCGCGGGGTCGAGCTGCGCGAGGATCGCCTTGCCGACTCCCGTGTCGTGCATGTGCGTGCGGCGGCCCACCTCGGTGAACATCCGCATCTGCCGCTCCGAGGCGACCTGATCGACGTAGACGACCATGTCGCCGTCGAGGGTCGCGACGTTCGCCGACTCCCCGAGTTCGGCGACGAGGGTGCGCAGGTGGGGGCGGGCGATCGCGCCGAGCTGCGCGCCGGCGAGGTTGCCGAGGCGGACGAGTCCGGGGCCGAGCGCGTATCCGCGGTTGGGCAGCTGCCGGACGATGCCGAGGCTGACGAGCGTGCCGAGCAGACGGTGGATCGTCGGCAGCGGCAGGTTGACGTCGGCGGCGATGTGGCTGAGCGTCGCCGAGCCGGCGGAGTTCGCGATGCACTCGAGGAGGCCGAATGCGCGTTCGACGGATTGGACTCCGCCCTTGGTCTGGCGGACCGCAGGGGTCTCGGCGTCGTTCGTGGTCATCCGTTGTCCTCTTCCTCGAAGTGGGCGACACTTCCGCACAGTCTAGCGTCGAATGGAAGAAAGTTTCCGTTCGGCGCCGCCGCCCGCTAGATATTCCGCAATACAGAAGCTAACATCCATAATACGGAAATGATTCCATCAGAGAGGATGACAGTCATGGCTGTTCCCAGTCCCGGATACTCCATCACCCTGCGCGTGGCCACCGCCGTCGCCAGTCGTCGACGTCCGATCTCGTCGCGCCGCGGCGAAGACGGGAGCCGGCATCACTGCGCTCGACGTCGTCGAATCCACCCCCGACACCGTCGTCATCGACGTCAGCGCCGACACCCGCGACGTCCCCCACGCCGAGGAGGTCGCGAGCGAACTCGGGTCCCTGCCCGGCGTCGACGTCAGGAAGGTCTCCGACCGCACCTTCCTCCTCCACCTCGGCGGGAAGCTCGAATCGACCCCGAAGGTCCCGCTGCGCAACCGCGACGACCTCTCCCGCGCCTACACCCCGGGGGTGGCCCGCGTGTGCAAGGCGATCGCTGAGAACAAGGACGACGCCCGGCGCCTGACGATCAAGCGCAACACCGTCGCCGTCGTCACCGACGGCACGGCGGTCCTCGGCCTCGGCGACATCGGCCCCGAGGCCGCGATGCCGGTCATGGAGGGCAAGGCCGTGCTCTTCAAGCAGTTCGCCGGGGTCGACGCGTGGCCGGTCGCCCTCGACACGAAGGACACCGAGGAGATCATCGCGATCTGCAAGGCGATCGCCCCGGCCTACGGCGGGATCAACCTCGAGGACATCTCCGCGCCCCGCTGCTTCGAGATCGAGCGGCGCCTGCGCGAGGAACTCGACATCCCCGTCTTCCACGACGACCAGCACGGCACGGGCATCGTCACGCTCGCGGCGCTGAAGAACGCGCTCACCGTCGTCGGCAAGGACATCGGCGACGTCCGCATCGTCGTCTCCGGCGTCGGCGCCGCCGGCCACGCCATCATCCGCCTCCTCCAGGTCGCCGGCGCCCGGACGATCATCGCCTGCGGACGCGACGGGGCGATCGGCCCGAACTCGACGGTCGACACCGAGCACAAGCGGTGGCTGCAGGAGAACACGAACCCCGAGGGGTTCACCGGAACGCTCAAGGAGGCGGTCGTCGGCGCGGACGTCTTCATCGGCGTCTCCGCCCCGAACATCCTCGACGGCGCCGACATCGCGGCGATGAACGAGGGCGCCCTCGTCTTCGCGATGGCCAACCCCGACCCGGAGGTCGACCCCGCTGAGGCGCTCAAGCACGCCGCGGTCGTCGCCACCGGGCGCAGCGACTACCCCAACCAGATCAACAACGTCCTCGCGTTCCCCGGCATCTTCCGCGGCCTCCTCGACGCCGAGGCCACCGATGTCGACGAGAACATCATGGTCGCCGCCGCCGACGCGATCGCCTCGTGCATCGCACCCGAGGACCTCCACCCCGGCTACGTCATCCCCTCCGTCTTCGACCCGGAGGTCGCGAGCAGGGTCGCCGAGGCGGTCGCCTCGGTGTCGAAGTGAGCGGGAGGGCGCAGAGATCAGACATGAGCGACAATGGGGTGATCCCGGCATCGTGGCCGGGCTCGCGCCGACAGACAGGGAAAGAGGAACAGTGAAGCAATCCACGCTCGATGACATCGATGCTCTCCTCACGGACACCGACGAGGTGCTGAGCACGCGTTATCCGGGCGATCGGGACGTCCGCCAACCCATCCACACGGTCTACGTCCCAGGTCACCAGGTCACCCCGACGCTGCCGCGGGAGTGGGGTGAGCAGGCGCTGGCGGCCGTCGAGGCCGGCGGCGGCATGGTCCAACTGGCCGAACGCGTCATCGTCGCCTCCCGCAAGGAGATGGGGGAGAGCTTCGGGGCCGTCCCGCCGAGCCTCCACCAGGTCGCCCGCGAGGCCGAGCAGCTCGCCGAGGCGGTGACGACGAAGCTTGCGACCGAGCCGATCGAGGATCTGCGCATCGACTTCGAGGACGGCTTCGGCAGCCAGGGCGACGCCGCCGAGGACGCGGCCGTCATCGCCGCCGCGCGCACCGCGGTGGCCGGTCGCGCCGAGGCCGGGGCGCCGGCCTTCGTCGGCATCCGGTTCAAATCGCTCGAGGCAGCGACCCGGGCGCGCGGACTGCGCACCGTCGACCTCTTCGTCACCGAGGTGCTCGCCGCGAACGGGGGAGCGCTGCCGACCGGGCTCGTGCTCACCCTGCCGAAGGTGAGCACGGTCGACCAGGTCAGCGCCATGGTGCTCGCGGTGCGCAGCCTCGAGGACGAGCACGGCCTGCCCGCCGGATCGATCACCTTCGAGGTCCAGGTCGAGACCCCGCAGATCGTCCTCGGCGCCGACGGCACCGTGCCGCTGACCCGGACGCTCGACGCCGGGCAGGGTCGGATCACCTCCCTCCACTACGGGACGTACGACTACTCGGCGTCGCTCGGCATCGCCGCGGCCTACCAGTCGATGGAGCACCCGGTCGCGGACTTCGCGAAGAACCAGATGCTCCTCGCCGTCGCCGGGACCGGGGTCCACCTCTCCGACGGGTCGACGAACATCCTCCCGGTCGGCGACCCCGAGGCGATGCACCAGGCATGGAGCCTCCACGCCCGCCTCGTCCGCCGCCACCTGCGCCGCGGCATCTACCAGGGCTGGGACATGCACCCGCACCAGCTGCCGACCCGGTTCCTCGCGACCTTCCGGTTCTACCGGGAGGGCCTCGAACTCGCCGCCGCCCGCCTGCGCAACTACGTCCACGCGACGGATTCGGCGGTCCTCGACGAACCAGCGACGGCGAAGGCGCTCGCCCGCTACCTCAGCCGCGGCCTCACCTGCGGCGCCCACACCCCCGACGACATCGCCGAGCGCACCGACCTGTCGGCCGGCGACCTCGAGCTGCTGGCCCGGACGGGAACGCTGACCGGTGAGCCGCTGTCCACGACGACGAAGGAGACGCACGCATGACCACCTACTGGGCCCCGACCGGGGGACACCCGCCGCAGACCGATCTGCTCACCGACCGGGCGATCGTCACCGAGGCCTACACCGTCATCCCGCGCGGCGTCCTGCGCGACATCGTCACCTCGGCGCTGCCGGAGTGGACGGACACGCGCTCATGGGTGCTGTCGAAGCCGGTGGCCGGGGGTGCGGTGACGTTCTCGCAGACGATCCTCGAGGTCGCGCCCGGCGGCGGGTCGGAGGCCCCGGAGCCGCAGCCCGAGGTCGAGGGCTTCCTCTTCCTCATGGCCGGCGAGCTCACCGTCACCCACGAGGGCACCGAGCACGTGCTCACCCCCGGCGGGTTCGCGTACCTGCCGGCCGCCTCGGCGTGGAGTGCGCACTCGACCGGCACCGAGGCGGCCCGCTTCCACTGGGTGCGCAAGCGCTACCAGCCGGTTGCGGGGCTGACCCCGGAGGCGGCTTTCGGCAACGAGGCCGACGTCGAGCCCGCGGCGATGCCGGGCACCGACAACCGGTGGCGGACGACGCGGCCGCTCGATCCGGCGAACCTCGCCTACGACATGCACGTCAACATCGTGACGTTCGAACCCGGCGCGGTCATCCCGTTCGCGGAGACGCACGAGATGGAGCACGGGCTCTACGTCCTCGAGGGCAAGGCCGTCTACCGCCTCAACGGAGACTGGGTCGAGGTTCAGGAGGGCGACTTCATCTCGATGCGCGCGTTCTGCCCCCAGGCCTGCTACGCCGGTGGTCCCGGACCCTTCCGCTACCTGCTCTACAAGGACGTCAACCGGCAGGTCGAGCTGTAGGGCTCTCGGACTCACAGACGACTGCCGCCCTGCGGCTCGGACGAGCGGCAGGGCGGCAGAGGAGCTGCGCAGAGGAGCTGCAGAGTCTCCGATGAGGCGCAGGGCCTCAGATGAGCTGCAGGGTGCGGGCGGTGTACTCGGAGAGCTCGGTGAGCAGGGTCTCGTCGTCGGCGAGGTCACGGCCGAGCGAGGGCACCATGTCCTTGAGCGCCGGCTCCCAGCCGTCGTACTGACGCGGGAAGCACGTCTTGAGCAGACCGAGCATGATCGCCACGGCCGTCGACGCTCCGGGAGAGGCGCCGAGGAGGGCGGCGATCGAGCCGTCGGCCGAGGACACGAGCTCCGTGCCGAAGCCGAGGACGCCGCCCTTGCCCGGGACGTTCTTCATCACCTGGACGCGCTGACCGGCCTGGATGAACTCCCAGTCCGAGGGGTCGATGGAGGGGATGAACTCGTTCATCGACTCGAAGCGGGCCTTCTTCGAGGACGCGAGCTCCGAGAGGAGGTAGGTGACGAGGTCGGTGTTGTCCTTCGCGACGCCGAGCATCGTGCCGAGGTTGTTGCCGCGCACGGAGAACGGCAGGTCGGTGAAGCGGCCCTGCTTGAGGAACTTCGGGGAGAACCCGGCGTAGGGGCCGAAGAGCAGGTACTCATCGCCGTCGACGACGCGGGTGTCGAGGTGGGGCACCGACATCGCCGGGGCGCCGAAGGACGCCTGGCCGTAGACCTTCGCCTGGTGGCGGGCGACGAGGTCGGGGTTGGCGGTGCGGAGGAAGATGCCGGAGACGGGGAAGCCGCCGTAGCCGCGACCCTCGGGGATGCCGGACTTCTGGAGCAGCGGGAGGGCGCCGCCGCCGGCGCCGATGAAGACGAACTTCGCCCCGATCCTGTGGGTCTCCCGCGAGAGGAGGTCGCGCACGGTGACGGTCCAGCCGTCGGAGGAGCGGTCGAGGTCGGTGACCTGGTGGCTCGTGCGGATCGTCGCGCCCTTGTCGGCCATGTAGCGCAGCAGCTGGCGGGAGAGCGATCCGAAGTCGACGTCGGTGCCGATCTGGGTGCGGGAGATGCCGTTGACCTGCCCGGGGCCGCGGCCGTCGAACATCAGCGGCAGCCATTCGGCCTGCGTGGCCGGGTCGTCGGTGAACTCCATCTCGGCGAACAGCGGGTTGCGCACCATCTGCTCACGACGGTTCTTGATGTAGTCCCGTCCCTTCTCACCGCGTCCGTAGCTGATGTGCGGGACCTGGTTGATGAAGTTCTTCGGTTCGGGCAGGACGCCGTTGTCGACGAGGTGCGACCAGTACTGGCGTGAGTGGTGGAACTGCTCGTTGATCTGCGCGGCCTTCGTCAGGTCGATGTGGCCGTTCGCGTCCTCGGGGGTGTAGTTGAGTTCGCAGAGAGCGGCGTGGCCGGTGCCGGCGTTGTTCCACGGGTCGGAGCTCTCCTTCGCGACATAGTCGAGCTTCTCGTAGACCCGGATGTCCCATTCGGGCTGGAGTTCGGTCAGCATCGCGCCGAGGGTGGCGCTCATGATGCCGCTGCCGATGAGGACAACGTCGACCTTTTCCTGCGTTGAGGGCATTTCCACTCGCAATCTTCGTCAGAGGCGTGAAGTATCGACCTTCAGACTACTCCGAGCACAGGTTCAACCCGAAGTCGGGGGACGCGCGCACCGGTGTCAGGAGACGAGGATCACTCTCAGTGGCAGTGCCATCCCCATCCGAGGTCGTGGCAGCGGCCGCCCGGGTCCGTCGGCGTCGGCGTCGGCGTGGGCGTCGTCGGCGGCGGAGACGTTGGCGGCGGAGACGTTGGGGGAGGAGACGTCGGTGGCGGCGAGGTCGGGGGCGGCGAGGTCGGCGGTGGGCTCGTCGGCGGCTCCGTGGTCGGCGGATCTGACGGTGAGGGCGGAGGCTGAGTCGGCGGCTGGGTC
>NZ_JBNFOM010000048.1:0-11166 GCF_057364785.1 Brevibacterium sp. LAARM2_SD2
ATTTCGGTCGATTGCAAGCACCCTACGAATGCTAAGCGATCAGAGCTAAGCAATCAGGTGATTGTCCTTGGTGTGGCTGGGATCCGGGACGATCACGGACACACTTTTTGGCCTATAACCCGAGGATCGCGAAGAGCAGCGGCCACGGACTAAACGACGGCTCCGGCTCCCAGTAGCTCATCGCGACCCGCGACGCCGATCCGGCCGCGATGCCGCTGATGATCGTCGCGATCCAGGCGAAGACGGCGACGACGATCGCGAGGATGTAGATGATCCCCGCCCAGCGTGTGGCGACGAACGTGTTGAAGCGGAAGTCGAAGAGCGACTTGAAGAAGCCGCGCTGGTCCGCAGGCGTGGCAGTGCTGGGCTGGCCGTATCCGGTCGGCTGACCATATCCGGTCGGCTGGGCGTAGACCGCCTGCTGGCCGTACTCTGCCTGCTGGCCGTACTCTGCCTGCTGGCCGTAACTGCCGGGCTGAGAGCCGTACGGGTGGGCTCCGGGCTGAGAGCCGGGCGCAGCGGCCCCGGGCTGAGAGCCGTACTGATGAGCTCCGGGCTGCTGCGATCCCGCCGGCTGATCAGCGGCGACCTGACCGTTGGAGTAGTGGCCGCCGGAGTAGTGGCCGGGTGTCTGCGGCGAGCCGGGCTGCTGACCGGCGCTGTGCTGGCCGGCGCTGTGCTGGCTGTGTCCGTAGAGATCAGCGGCGCGCTGGTCGCCGTCGGCATGCCCCGGCTGGTACTGCAGCGTCGAGTGCTGGTCAGCAGCATCAGGGTCAGTGGCAACAGGGTCAGAGGCACCGTTGTCGGCGGCACGGTCGGCGGTTGCGCTGGGCGCTGACTCGTCGGCGGCGCTGCGTGCGGTCTCGCCGGCCCTCGATGCTGTTTCGTCGGCGTGGAGGGGAGGCGCGGAGTCGGTCGGTGCGGTCTCGCCTCGTGGCGCAGCGCCTCGCGGGACGGCGCTGTCGGCGCTGGGGGAGTGGTGGGGAGTCTCGGAGCTGCTCTTCTCCGGGTCGTGCGATGTCGACATCGTCGCATCCTCTTTCGCGGTCGGTTTCAGGATCACGGGGCGGTGTGACGCCGCCCACCTGCGTATTCGCAATCTATCAGGGCGAGATCACGCGAGTTCCGATGCGTTTCACACGGTGCTGTGAGCCGACGCCGAAGGTGGCCGGTTCTCCCTCAGGCCAGGCGCACGGACCACTCGAGCGCCGAGGCGGCGGTCGAGCGTGCGGCCACAGCGAGCGCCGCTCGCGACGGCGTGAGTCCGTCCCCGGTGCTCACGTGCCACACATCGAAGCCCGAACTCGCGGAGAACAGGGTGGAGGCCCCGTCGGCGCGCCTGATCCGACACTGCGACCGGGTCCCCGGTGCCATGGTGAACAGATCGTCGAGGACGACCCCGTCGAGACTGCGCAGAGCGCGGAAGTCCCGACACAGGACGCACGCGTCGACCGCGGCGGCATGGTCGCGCGGAACCCACGAGCCCGTGTCGAACGCTGCCGCCGCGCGGTCGAGGCGCTCAGGCGCGACCGCGGTCCCGCCGAGCCATCCCGCGGAGTCGAGGCGCAGGGCGGCCTCATCGACGGCTGCGCCGCCGGGGTCGAACCAGGCACGGACACTGATGTCGAGGGCGGACGGGGAACGGACGTGGAGAGCGGCTTCGAGACCGTCGTCGGTGAGTGCGAATCTCACCGAGGCGGCCACCTGACCGTGATCGCCGGTGGCACTGAGAGTGAGAGTCGACGCAGACCGCGCGGCGACGGTCCACGCGGCATCGGAGAACTCCCCGATCCGCACCGCCCCGGCCGCCGCCGCGGTCACCGGCCCGGCCGCCGAAGGGGAGACGACGACGGGACGGCCGTCGACCGTCAGCGACCGGAGTCCGGCGCCCGCCCGCGTGACGACGGCACGGGTGACACCGTGCTCGAGGTCGACGTGATCGGGCTGGTGCCGCGCCGGGTCGGTGACGGACGGGTCAGCCACGGTCGGGTCACCCGCGGACGAGCGCCTCGGTGAGCGCACGTGCCGCGTCGACGACGGCCTTCGCGTGGAGGCGGCCCGGCTGCCGGGTGAGGCGGTCGACGGGGCCGGAGATCGACACGGCCGCGACGACGCGATTGCTCGGTCCGCGGACGGGCGCCGACACCGAGGCGACTCCGCGCTCGCGTTCGGCGATCGACTGGGCCCAGCCGCGGCGCCGGACGCCGGAGAGCATCGTCGCGGAGAAGCGGGCCCCGCGCAGACCGGTGTGGAGCCGGTCCGGCTCCTCCCACGCGAGGAGGACCTGGGCGGCCGAGCCCGCGCGCATGCTCAGGGTCGCCCCGATCGGCACCGAGTCGCGCAGGCCGACGGGCCGTTCGGCCGCGGCCACACACAGACGCAGATCGCCCTGGCGGCGGAAGAGCTGAGCCGACTCACCCGTCTGATCGCGCAGCTGCCCGAGCACGGGCCCGGCCGCGGCGAGCAGCCGGTCCTCGCCGGCGGCCGAGGACAGTTCGGCCAGACGCGGTCCGAGGACGAACCGGCCCTGCAGATCGCGGCCGACGATGCGGTGGAACTCAAGGGCGACGGCGAGACGGTGAGCGGTCGGTCGCGCGAGTCCGGTGAGCGAGACGAGCTCAGCGAGAGACGCGGGTCCGGCCTCAAGGGCGGAGAGAACCATTGCGGCCTTGTCGATGACGCCGACGCCGCTACCATTGCTTGTCATAGAGACCATTGTGCGCGTCTCAATGAGCGAGATGCAAGTTCGAAATGCGATACGGGCGAGTAGATTTCACTCCACACCTCGAACGAGGCGGGGCGCACCGCGACCGCGGTCGCCTCAGGCGGTCGCACTCCGGCCGCCGCCCCAGAGCACTACCCGGGCGGAGGATCTCCGCTCCGGCGGGAGGAACCATGCCACGCACATTGGCCGAGAAGGTCTGGGCCGATCACGTCGTCTCCCCAGGTCAGGACGGCGCACCCGACCTCATCTACATCGACCTCCACCTCGTCCACGAGGTGACGAGTCCGCAGGCGTTCGACGGACTCCGACTCGCCGGGCGCCCCGTGCGCCGCCCCGACCTCACGATCGCCACCGAGGACCACAACACGCCGACGTGGGACATCGACAAGCCGATCGCCGAACCGACCTCGCGCACGCAGATCGAGACCCTGCGGAAGAACGCGGAGGAGTTCGGCATCCGCCTCCACAGCCTCGGCGACGCCGATCAGGGCATCGTCCACGTCGTCGGACCGCAGCTCGGCCTCACGCAGCCGGGCACGACCGTCGTCTGCGGCGACTCGCACACCTCGACCCACGGCGCGTTCGGGGCGCTCGCCTTCGGCATCGGCACCTCCGAGGTCGAGCACGTCCTCGCGACGCAGACGCTCAGCCTCAAGCCGTTCAAGACGATGTCGATCACCGTCGACGGCCAGCTGCCGCCGGGCTCGACGGCCAAGGACATCATCCTCGCGATCATCGCGAAGATCGGCACCGGCGGCGGTCAGGGCTACGTCCTCGAATACCGCGGCGAGGCGGTCCGGTCCCTGTCGATGGAGGCCCGGATGACGATCTGCAACATGTCGATCGAGGCCGGGGCCAGGGCGGGCATGGTCGCCCCCGACGAGACGACCTTCGAGTACGTCAAGGGCCGTCCGCACGCCCCTGAGGGCGTGGAATGGGATGAGGCGGTCGCGTACTGGAAGACCCTCTACACCGATGAGGACGCGACCTTCGACGCCGAGGTGGTCCTCGAGGCCGCCGACATCGAGCCCTTCGTCACGTGGGGGACGAACCCCGGTCAGGGCCTGCCGCTGTCGGCGAACGTGCCCGCGCCCGAGGACTTCGCCGACGAGAACGACAAGATCGCCGCCGCCAACGCCCTGGCCTACATGGGCCTGACCCCGGGCACGCCGCTGCGCGACATCGCCGTCGACACCGTCTTCCTCGGCTCGTGCACGAACTCCCGCATCGAGGATCTCCGGGCCGCCGCCGAGGTGGTGCGCGGCCGGAAGAAGGCCGATTCCGTGCGCTTCATGGTCGTCCCCGGCTCCGCCAAGGTGCGTCTCGAAGCCGAAGCCGAGGGCCTCGACCGGATCTTCAAGGACTTCGGCGCCGAATGGCGCTTCGCCGGCTGCTCGATGTGCCTGGGCATGAACCCCGACCAGCTCGCCGAAGGGGAGCGCTGCGCCTCGACGTCGAACCGCAACTTCGAGGGCCGGCAGGGCAAGGGCGGGCGCACGCACCTCGTGTCCCCGCTCGTCGCCGCGGCCACCGCGGTGCGCGGCACGCTGTCCTCGCCCGCCGACGTCGAGGACCTGCCCCGCGATGCCGAGCCCGTGCCCTGGGACGACCGTCCCACCCTCACCCTGACCCCCACCTCGGCGACCGCGTAAGGAGCAGCCATGGAAGCCTTCACGACCCACACCGGCGTCGGCGTGCCCCTGCGCCGCTCGAACGTCGACACCGACCAGATCATCCCCGCGAAGTTCCTCAAGCGGGTGACCCGCACGGGATTCGAGGACGCCCTCTTCTCCCGGTGGCGCACGGCCGAGGACTTCGTCCTCAACGACCCCGACTACGCCTCCGGGTCCGTCCTCGTCGCCGGCCCCGACTTCGGCACCGGATCCTCGCGCGAACACGCCGTGTGGGCGCTCAAGGACTACGGGTTCCGGGTCGTCCTCTCCTCTCGCTTCGGCGACATCTTCCGCGGCAACTCCGGCAAGGAGGGTCTCCTCGCCGCACAGCTCGAGCAGGCCGACATCGAGATCATCTGGAAGATCATCGAGAACCATCCGGGCACCCCGATCAGCGTCGACCTGCGTGAGAAGACCGTCACCTGCGACACGGTCACCGTCCCGTTCCAGATCGACGACTACACGCGCTGGCGGCTGCTCGAGGGCCACGACGACATCAGCCTCACCCTGGCCAAGGAGGACGAGATCGCGGCATTCGAGGCCAGGCGTCCCGTCCACAAGCCGCGCACCCTGCCCGCGAAGGTCTGAGGCCGGGTCGCACGGTCGTCTGCGCTAGTCTTGGACGAGTCCGAGGACAGCCGGCGGAGAACCGTCGCTGGAGTCCGCGGACGAGTCCGGAAAGCGACCAGGGGAGGAACATGCTCGAAGTCCGCGGCGGAAATCCGCTCGGGGGAACCGTGCGGGTCAGGGGCGCGAAGAACCTCGTGCCGAAGGCCATGGTCGCCTCCCTCCTCGGGGAGACCCCGTCCGTGCTCCGCGGCGTCCCGCAGATCCGCGACGTCGAGATCGTCACGGGACTCCTCGAGCTCCACGGAGTCAGTGTCACCCCGGGACCGGACGGCGCGCACGCCGACGGCGAGCTGCGCCTCGACCCCTCCCAGGTCGCGCAGGGCTCGATCGTCGACATCGACGCCCACGCCGGCTCCTCGCGGATACCGATCCTCTTCTGCGGACCCCTCCTCCACAGCCTCGGGCAGGCGTTCATCCCCGACCTCGGCGGCTGCCACATCGGGGACCGTCCCATCAACTTCCACCTCGATGTGCTCCGGCAGTTCGGCGCCGAGGTGGACAAGACGGCCGGCGGCATCATGCTCACGACGAAGCGCCGCCTCCAGGGCACGAAGGTCGAACTCCCGTACCCGTCGGTCGGGGCGACCGAGCAGGTGCTGCTCACGGCGGTGCGCGCCGAGGGCGTGACCGAGCTGCGCAACGCCGCGATCGAACCCGAGATCATGGACCTCATCGCACTGCTGCAGAAGATGGGCGCGATCATCACCGTCGACACCGACCGGGTCGTGCGCATCGAGGGCGTCGACACCCTCCACGGCTTCATCCACCGGGCGCTGCCGGACCGCAACGAGACCGCCTCGTGGGCCTCCGCGGCCCTGGCGACCGGCGGGGACATCTTCGTCGAGGGCGCCTCGCAGCCGGAGATGATCACGTTCCTCAACATCTTCCGCAAGATCGGCGGCGAGTTCGAGGTCGACGAGTCCGGCATCCGCTTCCGGCATCCCGGCGGCAGGCTCGCCTCGTTCGCCCTCGAGACCGACGTCCACCCCGGCTTCATGACCGACTGGCAGCAGCCGCTCGTCGTCGCGATGACCCAGGCCGAGGGCCTGTCGATCATCCACGAGACCGTCTACGAGAACCGCTTCGGCTTCACCCACGCCCTCGTCGAGATGGGGGCGAGGATCCAGCTCTACCGCGAATGCCTCGGCGGCACCCCATGCCGGTTCGGGCGCCGCAACTACGCGCATTCGGCCGTCGTCTCCGGGCCCGTCGACCTCAAGGGCACCCGCATCGACGTCCCCGACCTGCGCGGGGGCTTCAGCCACCTCATCGCGGCACTGGCCGCACAGGGGCGCAGCGAGGTCCACGGGATCGAGCTCATCAACCGCGGGTACGAGAACTTCCTCGACAAGCTGCTCGGACTCGGCGCCGAGGTCTCCGCATGAGCGCGACCGGCGGGGATGCACCCGGCGGCCACATCGTCTCCTTCGCACCCGGCGACGTCCGCTCCCAGCGGCGGGTCGCCTTCGTCGTCGCCTCCGCCGCGTACGGGCTCTTCCGCCTGACCTCGAAGATCCGCATCGAGAACCCCGGATACCTGCCGGAGAAGACCGGGGCCATCGTCGCGGCTTACCACGCCAACCACCTCGACCCCATCCTCGTCGGCCTCGGCCTGTGGCGCAGCGGCAAGCTGCCGCACTTCCTCGCGAAGTCGACGCTGTTCTCCGGCCCCCTGGGCATCGTCCTCAAGGGACTCGGTCAGATCCCCGTGCTGCGCGCCTCGGCGCAGGCCGGCGACTCCCTCGAGTACGCGAAGGACGCGCTGGCGAAGGGGGAGATCGTCGTCATCTACCCCGAGGGCACGCTGACGAAGGACGAGCACTTCTGGCCCCAGCACTTCAAGTCCGGGACCGCCCGGCTGGCCCTCGAGACGGGTGCCCCCATCATCCCGGCCGCCCACTGGGGGCTCGAGGACGTCAAACCGCGCGGCACGCTGAGACCGCGCTTCCGCCCGCTCACCCACACCTCCGTGGTGCGGTTCGGGCCGCCGATCGACTACCAGGATCTCTGGGAGCACAGGGAAGAGAAGAGTTCGATGACAGCGCTGACGAAGCGATTGACCGACACCATCGCGGGCATGGTCGCCGACCTCTCCGGCCGTGAGCTGCCAGCCCGCTTCCGCACCGAGGAGGCCGATTCGTGAGCGCGCCCAAGATCGCCGTGCTCGGCGCCGGATCGTGGGGGACGACGTACGCCGCCGTCATCGCCGATGCCGGGTTCCCCGTCACCCTCTGGGCTCGTCGCGCCGAGACCGCCGAGGAGATCACCACCGCCCACACGAACGCCCGGTACCTCGGCGACCGGGTGCTGCCCGAGCTCATCACCGCGACGACCGACGACATCGCGGCCGTCACCGGGGCGGACATCGTCATCCTCGCCGTGCCCGCGCAGACCCTGCGCGACAACCTCAGCCGGTGGAGGGACCACCTGAGCGATGGGGCGATCCTCGTCAGCCTCATGAAGGGCATCGAGGTCGAGACGGGCAAGCGGATGTCGGAGGTCATCGCCGAAGTGACCGGCATCGCCGAGGGTCGGATCGCCGTCGTGTCCGGACCCAACCTCGCGAAGGAGATCGCCGACCGACAGCCGACCGCGACCGTCGTCGCCGCCTCGGACATCGCCACCGCCGAGGCGGTCGCCGAGATCAGCGCGAACGCGTACTTCCGTCCGTACACGAACACCGACGTCGTCGGCGTCGAGATGGGCGGGGCCGTGAAGAACGTCATCGCCCTGGCCGTGGGCATCGCCGACGGGCAGCGCCTCGGCGACAACTCGAAGGCCTCGATCATCACCCGCGGACTCGCCGAGACCTCCCGACTGGCCGCGGCGATGGGCGCCGAGGCGCACACCCTGTCCGGACTCGCCGGACTCGGCGACCTCGTCGCCACCTGCGCGTCCCCGCTCTCGCGCAATCGCACCTTCGGCCGCCACCTCGGCGAGGGGATGAGCCTCGAGGAGACGATCGCGCACACCGAGCAGACCGCAGAAGGCGTGAAGTCCTCTCCCGCGGTGCTCGCCCTCGGTCGCCGCTACGGTGTCGACCTGCCGATCACCGAGGCGGTCAGCGCGGTTCTCGCCGGGCGTCTGCGGGTTGACGAACTCGCCGCTTTGCTGTTGTCTCGGAAGCGTAAGCACGAAGGCCCGCCGGCCTGAGGCCGTCACGGCTGCCGATCGATCCCCACGAGCCCAAGGAGCACCCATGAGCGTCAACTCACCGTTCTTCAACCTTCCCGAGCTTCCGACCTTCGAGATCACGAGCACCGACATCGAGAACGGGGCGGCCCTCCCGGCCCCGCAGGCCTCCGGCATCATGGGCGTGCCCGGCGGTGAGGACAAGTCCCCGCAGCTGTCGTGGTCGGGCTTCCCCGCGGAGACGAAGGCGTTCGCCGTGACCTGCTACGACCCCGACGCCCCGACCGGCTCCGGATTCTGGCACTGGGCCGTCATCGACCTCGACGCCTCGGTGACCTCCCTGCCCACCGACGCCGGCAACCCGGAGGCCGACCTCCTGCCCGCCGGCGCCGTGACCCTGCCCAACGACGCCGGTCAGCCCCGTTTCGTCGGCGCCGCCCCGCCCGAGGGACACGGACCCCACCGCTACTACTTCATCGTCACTGCACTCTCCGAGCCGCTCGGCATCGACGCCTCCTCGACGCCGGCGTTCGCCGGCTTCAACATGTACTTCAAGGGCATCGGCCGCGCGTGGCTCGAATGCACATACGAGGCCGACTGAGCTAGAGTTTCCCAGTCCCCGCACGCTCGGGCGTGCGGGGACGATGAGTTCCATCCCCGATCAAGGACCGATATGTCAGACACCGATCACCGGCCGCTCGTCGCAGTTCTCTTCGGAGGACGCTCGAGTGAACACTCCGTCAGCTGCGTCACGGCGGCAGGGGTGATCAGCGCCATCGACGACGAGGCCTACCGGGTCCTGCCGATCGGCATCACGAAGTCGGGGGTGTGGCGCATCGTCGACGACTGGGCCGAGATGCACTTCGACCCGGAGAACATGCCCGAGGTCACCGACAACGGCACAGAGATCATTCCCCGCGTCTCCGCGGTCGGGGCCCCGCTACTCCAGCGCGACGCCGACGGCACGGTCACCGAACTCGAGACCGTCGACGTCTTCTTCCCCGTCCTCCACGGCCAGTACGGCGAGGACGGGACCCTGCAGGGCTCTTCGAGCTCAGCGACACCGCGTTCGTCGGCTCCGGGGTCTTCTCCTCGGCCGCGAGCATGGACAAGCACTACACGAAGACCCTGCTCGCCCACGCCGGCATCCCCACCTGCCCGTGGGAGCTCGTCACCGAGACGATGTGGCAGACCGACCGGGCCGATGTCGAATCCCGGGTGGCGGCCCTGACCTTCCCCGTCTTCGTCAAGCCCGCCCGCGCCGGCTCCTCGATGGGCGTCAGCCGCGTCGCCGGTCCCGACGGCCTCGAGGCGGCTCTGCTCGAGGCGTTCGCCCATGACACGAAGGTCATCGTCGAACCGCAGGTCATCGGCCGGGAGATCGAATGCGCGGTGCTCGGCTCCCTCTTCGACGCCGAGGTGCGCACCTCCTACCCCGGGGAGATCGAAGTCTCCGGCGACCACGACTTCTACGACTTCAACGCGAAGTACCTCGACCTCGCCGATGCGCAGCTGAGCTGCCCGGCCCGGGTCGACGAGGCGACGACGGCACGCATCCGGGAGCTCTCGGCCGCGGTGTTCCGGCTCTTCGACTGCACGGGGCTCGCCCGCGTCGACACGTTCGTCACGGACTCCGGTGAGGTCATCATCAACGAACTCAACACGCTGCCCGGGTTCACCCCCACCTCGGCGTACCCGTTCATGTGGGCGAACTCCGGGATCGACTACCCGAGCCTGGTGAGCGAACTCATCAGCATCGCCCTCATCGACCACGCCCGCCGCACGCGGGACTGACGCTCAGGTGGTCTGACCCTCGCCGGGGTCGGGGGAACCGACGCTCAGGGGGTCGGGCCGGGGGAGACCTCGACGCCGGAGTCACCGGGCGGGGTGCTCGGCTGACCGGGGATCTCACCGACATCCTCGGCGCCGACGCACTGGTCCTGGGCCTCGAAGACCTGCATGGCCGGCGAGACGGTGGCGAGCACATCGGAGCCCGACGCGAGCTTGCGGTTGACGAGGACCTCGACGGCGGGGGTCCGTCCGTAGCTCGTGAACACCCACGTGTCGTCGTCCTCCCCGCCCTTGGAGATCCAGTCGACGCCGCTGACGCTCACGCACTGGTCCGTCGTCGGACCGGGCGGGGTGACGCCGCAGCGGACGACGGCGACGTTGGGATCGCCCCACGCCTTCGTGCCCTGCGAGGAGGTGTCGCGCACCTGCTGGCCGTCGAGTTCGTCGGGCAGGCGGAGCATGATGTCCGCGCACTGCGGGTTCGCCGCATCCGCCGCGGGTTCGACGACGACCGTGCGGGCGCAGCCGGACAGGGCGATGCCGAGCACGGGAAGGGCGAGGGTCACGGCGGCCGCGGAGCGCAGCACGGGCGAGCTGGACTGAGCCTGCGAGCCGGGCGACCGGCGAAGGAACGAACGCATGGAACTACCGTATCGTCCCTATAGGGTTGGATGTATGCCACAACTGTCCGAACTCGGCGAAGCGGACGTGCTCGACCGCCTTCTCGCCCACAGACGCGCAGGTGCCGTCGAGATCGTCGGCCCAGGCGACGATGCCGCCGTGACGAATCTCACGGGCCGGCTCGTCTCGACTGCCGACATGCTCGTCGAGAACGAGGACTTCACGCGCACGTGGCTGGACTGGCACGCCCTCGGCGTCAAAGCCGCCGCCCAGAACCTCGCCGACGTGTGCGCGATGGGGGCCCTCCCGCACGGACTCCTCGTCTCCCTCGCCGTCCCCGACACCACCGAGGTGGCCGACCTCGAAGCGCTCTTCCAGGGCATCGTCGCCGAAGCCGACCGGGCCGGGCAGGCGCTTCGGACCGCGGTGCCCGTCATCGGCGGCGACCTCTCGTCCTCGGGTCTCATCGTCGTCGCGATCACCGCGCTCGGGTCCGCCGAGGCCGGTCACGCGATCACCCGGGCCGGGCCAGCCGGTGACGGCATCTGGCTCGCCGGCACCCTCGGTCGCGCCGCCGCCGGCTCGACCTGCTCT
>NZ_JBNFOM010000049.1:0-7493 GCF_057364785.1 Brevibacterium sp. LAARM2_SD2
CGTCGGTCGCGCGCCGGCGGCGGGCTGGCCGGCCGCCGGCCGGGGGAGGCCAAGCGCACGCGGAGGGTGAATCTGGCGTTGAGTGAGGACGAGTACACCCAGTGGTCGACGGCTGCCGGTGAGCGGCAGCTCGCGGCTTGGGCGCGGTCGGTTGTGGCCGGGCACTTGGCAGCGGAGCGGGATCGGCCGGGAGTGGCTGAGGAGGTCGCGAAGGTGCGTGCGGCCATGACCCGGTTGGGTGGCAACATCAATCAGATCGCTCGGGCGCTCAACGCCGAGGCCCAGGGTGGGCCGGTGGTCGACCGTGACGAGGTGGCCGGTGACCTGGCGCGGTTGCGTGCCGGGCAGGACGAGGTGCGCGAACTGCTGCGGAGGCTGGTGGAGAGGCGATGATTGCCAAGATCACGCGCGGTGCCCGGGCCGGTGACATCGGGGCGTATCTGCATGGGCCGGGCAAGGCCAACGAGCACGTCTACTACGACGCGATGGGCCAGGAGCACTCAGGCGGTCAGGTCATCGGGTCGAACATCGGTGCTGAGGGGCAGACGGATCCGGCCCGGTGGGCACCGGAGTTGCGGGCTGCCCAGCAGACCCGGCCGGAGATCACCAAGGGCATCTGGCAGGCATCGTTGCGCAACACCGTGAATGATCGGGTGCTGTCGAACGAGGAGTGGGCCGAGATCGCGCAGTCGTTCGCGGAGCAGATGGGGTTTGAGAACCATCCGTGGGTGGTGGTGCGCCACGGTGCCGATCATGTGCACATCGTGGTCTCGCGGGTCGATTACGAGGGCAACGTGTGGCACGGTCGCAACGACCGCCGGCAGGCCCAGACGGTGTGTCAGGCCCTTGAACGCGCGCATGGTCTCGAGGTCGCTCCTCGGCGGAAGACGGGACCGCAGCAGACTGTGGCTCAGGTGCGCACGGTGCAGCGTCGGAAGGCAGCCTTGAGCCGGCTGCGCCGGCTCTCACCGGCGCAGCAGCCGGCGAGGGCGCCGGCATCGTCGCTACCTTCGGCGCTGACGTCTGCCGGGGTTAGCCGGGAGGAGCAGCAGAAGGCTCTGCGGGAGACAGTGGCGAAGCGGCTGGCGGCACGCCAAGCGGAGGCGCCTCGAAGCAAACCGGACCGGCAGGCACCACCACAGCCCCGATTCAGGCGGTGAGGCGTCTGTGGGGCGTGGTGTACTGGAAGGCAGACCAACCATAGGGGGTTGCTATGTGGGTGCTCGGGGTGATCGTTGCCGCCGTGGCCACGAGCCTGATCCTGATGTTCATCAAGGGTGGGATGAGGCTGGTCTCGGCCGTCGTCGGTGCTGTCGTCGACGCCGTGGTCTCCGCCGTGGGCTTGGTGCTCTCGGGCGTGATCCTCGTTCTGGGGTGGGTGCTGGTGAAGCTCATCCTCTTGACCAAATTCGTCTACAAGAAGCTCACTACGAAACCGACCGACGTCGATGAGTTCACGACGTGGAAGTGGATGAAGGACGCGGAACTGCCGCGCGACTGACCATCACCGGAAAGGAGCAACCATGAGCGGGATCGACAACGGAGAAGAGCGACTCGAGCGGGTCTCGAGCGAGATTACGCAGGCCGGCGCACGGGTGGCGTTGACGTTCATCGCAAACCGGGCAGGGCACCTGACCCATGCCCTGTTGGCGCAGGGCCTGTCCTCGGCGGCGACGAGCCTGAAATGGGCGGCGGCTGCCGTTCGCAGTCCCGGCGGTGAGGTGAGCATGAAGAAGCTCTCCGAGCTGCCCAGCCAGGCCGGCCGCGAGGTGGTGACCCTTGAGGACGAGCACGTCATGCGTGCCTTGGAGAAGAACTTGAGATCCAACGGGGTCCACTACGCCATCGAGCGCGAGAAGATCGATGGACAGATCCGCTACGCCCTGCACGTGCGTGGTGATGACGCCAACGTCGTCACGCACTCGTTGGAGCGTGCGGCCGAGGCCATCGCAGGCAAGCAGCGCACGCCGACCCAGCAGGTCACCGAGAAGCCTGAGCGCACCGCGGCCGCTGAGAAGCTGGCGCAGTCGAAACCGGTTGATGCGAGTAAGCGGGCGCCGGCTGAGACAGCGCAGTTCCAGAAGGAACTGCGGGCAAAGGTTCAGGCCAGGGCCGCGAAGATCAGGCGGCCGCCCCGAAGCCGGCCCCGAAGCTCACCCAGTCTGCCCCTGTCTTGAAACGGTGATGAGGATGAGTCAACGATTCGACATCGAGAACCGCTGGCCCGACCTGTTCGAGGGCCTGGATGAGATACAGCGCGACGCCGTCATCCAGGCGTTCGCGGATGCGTGGCATGAGGGGTGGGTGCCCAACCGGGAGGACGTGAAGAACCTGACCGACCGTGCGCGTGGTGCTATCGACCGTGAGGAGTATCTGCGCCGTGCAGATGCGGAGGCCGAGGCCCGGCGAGGGCGCTGAACACCGTCGTTAGATTTTGTTAGAAAACATGTCTGACCAGTGCCGATGACGTGTTCCGGGAATCATGTGAGACATGTGAGAACCGGCGGGGTGAGCGCGTGGTCGGGTTCTCTGGTGGGGTGACCGTTTCTGCGCACCAACCGCGTGCTGCCCTGCGCGTGGTGCCGTGTCCGTGGTGAATGAGAGTGTTCGAAGATGCAACTGAATGAGGAAGCGCAGCAGTTTCTAGACGGGCGCGGGATCAGCGTTCGTCAGTGGGCCATGCACTGGCAGGATGGAGACCCAGAGTGGCACGGCGACGCATGTGGCTGCCCGGACGACCGATGCATCGGTCACCACCACGGAGCCGATGAGCCGTGCGGGTGCATTCGGTCACTGGTCCGGGACTACCTTGATGAGAAATCCTGAACCGGGCGGTCAAAATAGCGAGGGGCGAGACCCGAAGGTCTCGCCCCTGCCGTCTACTTACTCACCGAGAACGAGCGTCTTGATGATCTCCCAAACGATGCGAGCACCGTTCAGGCAGAATCCCAAGAACGCCCAGTTCGGCTCACGGTTCCGCTTCGGTTCCATGATGCCTCCTAGGGCCGGGTGGCCCCAGTGAGGCTGAGCGCGCGAGTATTGACTTGCGAGAAGTCTCACGCGTATTCTGGATGTGTCTTAACACAAGGAATATGCCTCCTTGGTAGCCACTAGATGGCGGAACGACCACCCGCGCCAACGGGTGGTTTTTCATTTGGTCCAGAGACCAAACTAGCCCGGGTTCTCTCGGGTCGAGAGCAACGCTCTATCAACCTTATCAACCGGCACTGACACGAAACGGTGTCATTTCGCCTGTCTTCAGATCACGCAGAAACGGTCACCCCTGTTACGCATAAACGGGTAGGGGTGACCGTTTCTGCGTAGGAGTAAAAGTTATGGTCAGCGACGATTCTCTTTGGATTCCTGTGCTGGTCGTTCTGTCTCTTCGCGGGGTATAGGCGGTGGGGAAGCATACGCTTCAAGGAGATCGTAGGTGTTTCTCCGACGGCGCCGGCGGGAAGGATCCCCGTAAGGGTCAGTGCTGTCTTGCCGTGCATCGAGGACACCTAAGTACGAAAGGTTCCGCAGTCCCGCTTTTCGTGTGGATTCGCCGAGGCCGTACTCTTCTCGGAAATAGTCCGCAGGGAAGACTAGTCGGGATGTGGTCTGCGCTTTTCCTGCAGTTCGAAGCGCAACGAGGTACATGGCAAGTCCTGGTCCTGTTAGTTCCTCGTCTGGGAAAAGGGACCGCCACGCAAACTCGGGGATGCGCCTATAGGTGTCTCCTTCTAGACCCTGAGGTCGTGTGTAGGGTCTTCTGGATCCGTCTTCTCGGAGAGGTGTAATCGTCGGTGGTTCATCGCCTTTGGCAGCGGGAGAGATGGTCACGAACCCACGTTGCTCAAGTTCTTTCCACGTAGCTCGAATAGCTCTGCTGCCTGCTCTGTCGGGATCAGAGAGGCCCAAGAGGGCTGCCCACGTGCTGGTCGGTCTATTGCTTGAGTGGTCTTTGCCGGCGGCCACCCAAAGCAAGCTGAGGTACAGGGCGAGACGCGTCTTCCCCCCACGCCCTCCCCCGGCCTTCCCTGATCGAGAGCTCATCAGGCTGGCTAACGGATAGTGGCTGCCGGATTCGTCTTCCCAGTGGAAGAAGGAATCGCGTACGGGTGCGCCTAGCCGGAGGTGCATGCTGCGGGTGATGGAGGCGAAAACTTCTTGCCGGCGGTGGTTAATTTTTCTCGTCGTACGCTGTTCCAAAATTTTCTCTTTTCAAGCGCGCGGAGTAAGCTTATACATGAAGGAAATCCAATTATAGGTTGCGCTAGCGTACCCATGCAAGATGCGCAAAAGATATTGATGCCAGAAGATCCGGAATAGTCGTGGTATTCTGGAGGTGTTCAGTTAGCTCTACAAGATGCATGACGTGGAGCGGCGTGACTGGTTCAGGTGAGGCCCTCTTTCGGCAAACCCTTCTAGTGAGAACCTGGGTGGAGTCCCTCTTTCGGTGAAGCCCAGCGGATCGCTAGATGCCCTCACAGCCAGCTGAACGGAAGGCTCCTGCAGGTACCTGCAGGAGCCTTTTAGCGTGTAAGCCGGTTATACCTTCTGCTACTTTCGGCCGAACAATCGTCCAAGGAAGCTCGTGCGAGGTGCAGGCTCGGGAGCTGGTGCAGGCTCATTCGTTGGTGCTGGTTCTTGGGGCGTTTCGGATCGGTCAGCGGGGGCTGCTTCTAGCATCCGCATGGCTGTGCGCAGATCATCGAGATTGTTCTGCAGGGTACTCACCTGGGTACGCAGATGCTCAACTTCACGTTGCTCACTGAGTAACTTCTGCTCAAGGTCTCGGAGGGCTGTGTCCTGCGACGATGTTCTTTGACCATAGTCATGACTATGGTCATTTTTGGCGTGAGTAGGGTCGGTGACTACCCCTTGCACACGGTCAGGTGGAGAGGGTTGACCAGGGTTGAGGCCGGCAGCGATGAGATCAGTGACCGGGATCGACCAGGCACCTCGAGCACCTTGGGCCGCATTGGGCAACGAACCGTCTTTGAGCCGGCGGCGGATCGTTGCCGGGGAGACTCCACACTCACGCGCAGCCTGTTGGACTCCCCAGGAGGGACGCTCAGCCACTTCTACTTAGTACCTTCGCTATCAGAGTGCGGCCGGTGGGTGATGGGAATCTGATCGTAGGCCAGTCCTGCACGAATGTACTTGTCGACGAGAGCCTGCATCGTTGTGCTGGACTGCACCGCATGTAGCTTCAACGTGTATAAGAGATCTGGATCGAGCCGTATCCCAGCTGCTTTCAACTTCGACGTGTCGTCGTTCTCGGTCATGAATCGTCGTCCTCTCTGCGAAGGGCATTGTGGACAGTGCCGACGGAACACCCGACCTCGGCCGCGATCGCGCGATAGCTCAGGCCCGTCGCACGCAGCTCACGGATTCGCTCACGACGCTGCTGCGCGCGGTTGAGGAATTCGGATCGTTCCTCTGCCACGGTGCGCCTGATGGTACGTGGTGAGACTCCGAATCGGTCTGCGAGTTCACGCGCGGTCTGTCCCCGACGTGCGCGGGTTGGCTGTGCGGTCACTTCGATCCCTCCAAGATTGCGAGTCGTCGCTGTTCACGTTCCTCGGAGGTCGTCCCCCACCGCTTCCCAACGCGGGCTGTTTGGATGCTCCTGAATTTGCGTTCGTACGCTTCTTGGCCGCCGGACCACATGCGGGATTGGGTGATGATCCACCGGCTGATCGACCGGGCGATGTCCTCGGCTTCTCTGATTGGTAGCGGTTCGGAAAACTGGCCGTTGAGGTCGTGGGCCTTGAGGCTGATCGCGTCGACCAGGCCGGAAGAGTCGCCCCAGTGATGGCGGATCTCCCGATAAGCCCAGGTGCGGGCGGTCTCGAAGAGCGTGCAGTTGCGGCCGAGGCCTACGGGCTTCTTGCGCTTGGTGCGCTGCCAGGAGTCCGGCGGCATGAAGTCCGCGACGGTGAGATGCTCTGTGAGCTCATCGAGGCTGTAGAGGTGGTCTGTGAGCCAGGAAGCCTCCCACTGGTCGTGGGTGGGATTCTTCGTCATCAGTCCGGAATAGCCTTTGTCTCCGTCGACGGATCGGCGCAGCCCTTCGGTGACGGCGGCCGCGTAGGCGACCGGCTTGCGCCTGGCGTACTCGGTGCGGGTGACTGGCTCCGCGAGTGCCCACACGGCGTGTGCGTGGCCGTTGGTGGGGTTCTCGACCACGGCGTTGGGCTGCCACTGCTGGCGATTCCACATCGCGCGCATGAGTGCGTCGGGGTGGTCGATGTCAACGACGAGCAGGTTGCTCATGGCTTGCGGATTGGCCTCGATGTAGCGCCGGTCTAGGGCGTTGTGGCGGCTGGTGCGATAGATGCCGTGGAGCAGGTCATCAGAGGCCAGGGGCCACAGTGGCAGCCACATCTGGCCCCAGGTTTCCGTGCTCGAAGTGCTCATACCAATCACGCTCCCACAGAAAGACCGTTCAGCATCGGACATCCGTCGGCGTGTTCAACATGGGACATACCAAGTCAGATGTTTCCGGCGGACGTGTTTGTCTGTCCGAGCGTAGCGAGGTCCGATTCGGCGGCCGCTGGGACTGCACCCACTCCCCCAACTTGGCCGCGCTGGAACCCTCACTCTGTCTGGGAGTCCACCACACGCAGGACAGTGCACGGTGGCTGCGCAGAAACGGTCACCCCACCAGAGAACCCGACCCCGAGATCCGGGGTACCCGTTTCTTCGTAGCGGGCGTTAGCTCGCGATGCCCGCGATGATGGTGAACCAGTCGAGGATGGGGCTGATGCGGTCGGGTGGGCAGATGACGAGGACCGTGACGACGAAGATGATCACGGCCGCGACGGACAGGTGTGCGGGGATACGGTTCACTGGACTCTCCTGGTTGGTGACGGCTGGTTCTCTTGGTTCCTATGCGCAGACGACAGCCGTGTGTGGGACGCGGGTCGTGTCGTGTTCGTGATTCGAGCCTGACACGCAGCAGGGGCATCCCCGCTGGTGCGGCTCTGCTGCCAGTGTCCGGACCGACCCTTGTTCGGATTCTTGATCGTGGCGTTGGGGTCCGGTTTCGCGCTGCGCAGGCGAAACCGTATCCGCCCACTCGCAAGCTCGGGACGGATGCACGCGGGGTGGGCGGGCGCGGCTCTATCCTCCTTCGTCGGACACGCCCGCCCACCCCGCGTGCCCCTGCTCATCGCGCGCAAATTTTCCTCCACAGTCGGACGCGCGATGAGCGATGCAAGGTATGATTGTGTGTAACACGAAAGTGGCGCACCGCTCGTTCCTCGCTGCCACTTTCGTGTTACACACAATCCCCTTGCCCTGCCGGGGGCGGACGGTGGCCGCGTAGGCCGCGACCACCGTTCTGGCTCCCGCGTTGGGCGCGTGATCCAGGAGGCTCGTATGACTCGCCCGTTCGCCTCGGACCCGCCGGAGCGGGTCGAGGCTCACCCGGCTGCCGGAGGGCAGCCGGCACCACGCGCCGGCGTCTCGGTATGAGTGGGCGCGGCCGCCTGGTGTCG
>NZ_JBNFOM010000050.1:0-6154 GCF_057364785.1 Brevibacterium sp. LAARM2_SD2
GAAAAAATTTTCTGGCATCACATTGTTCAAACAAACACGCTATTGGATTCTCAAACCACAAACACACACCCAACCATCACACGAAACATTTTCCGCGTGATCAACCGGGGGCATCCACAGGATTTGGTACTCTTCGCCTTGCGGCCCGCCGTACCAGCGGATCTCTACTCTACAGTGTCTCATCGATGTCCGCAACCCGGAGTTCACCTCCGCGTCACTTGGATCGAAATCCATCTGAAGCGTTCGCTGTGGCCCATTGGGCCGGCAGCTCGATCTACTCTACACCACCGGGATCGGCGCCCACAAGGGGCAGAATGCCGTTCGGAGGGTGATCTCGCTCACCGCTCCAACGAGCCCCCGCACCTCGCGGGATTCCGGCGGTCCAGCGTCCTCAGGCGACCGGCTCGATGAGGGCCGGGGAGTCGTTGCGGACGTTGCCGACGGCCTTGCCGACCCGGTGCTTCGTCACGCTCGCGGGATCGACCTGGGCGAGCGTGGCCGCCAGCAGGTCGGGGACCTCGCCGCTCGGCAGCGCCGGATTCATCCAGTCGTCGATGTGGTCACGACCGAGGAACACCGGCATCCGGTCGTGGACGTCGCGGAGATGACCGGCCGATTCCATCGTGAGGATCGACGTCGACACGAGCCAGGAGTCGTCGGGCTGCTTCCAGAACTCGAAGAGCCCCGCCATGAAGAGCGGGTCCTGGCCTGCCGCCGACATCATCCACGGCTGCTTGCCGTCCTCGGTGACCTCCCACTCGTAGTAGCCCGGGATGGGAAGGGCACACCGCCGGCGCTTGATCGCCTGCCGGAACATCGGCTTCTCGAGCACCGTCTCCGAGCGCGCGTTGAAGGCCTTGAACCCGATCGCCCGGTCCTTCGCCCAGCTGGGCACGAGTCCCCACGACGCCGCTTCGAGGCGGCGGGTGAGCTGTCCGTCGTCGTCGAGGCGCTCGACGACGATGGGGATGTCGGCACCCGGAGGAACGTTGTACCGCGGGGTGTAGTCGTAGGAGACGACGTCGAGGCGGAGCTCGTCGGCGAGGTCCGCCGGGTCAGATGACAGGTTGAGTCGACCGCACATGCGCCAATCCTCTCACTTCACTACACTGTCGACAATGGCGCCGGAGAAGAGCACAGCGGTACGGTTCGATCCCATCGAGGAGTCACGGAAGCAGTGGCTCGCGCACGGCTGGGATGAGGCCGCGGACGGCATGAACACCGTCATCTCCGTGATGCGCGTCCACCAGCTCTTCCTCGCGATGGTCGACGCCGCGCTCAAGCCCTTCTCCCTGACGTTCTCGCGCTACGAGGTGCTCACTCTGCTCTCGTTCACGAAGTCCGGCACCCTGCCGATGTCGAAGATCTCCGCGCGCCTCCAGGTCCACGCGACGTCGACGACGAACTCCGTCGATCGCCTCGAGAAGGCCGGCCTCGTCCGTCGCCGCAGCCATCCCGACGACCGCCGGACCACGCTCGTCGACCTCACCGAGGCCGGTCGCGAGCTCGCCGCCCGCGCCACCTCGGCGCTCAATGACGAGGTCTTCACGTCCCCTGCCGTCTCCGGCACCGATGGAGGCGAGCTCCTCCCCCACCTCGAGGCGCTGCGGGTGCGCCTCGAAGACCCCGCCTGATTCGCCTGCTGCACTCCTGAGTCCACCGAGCTCCGGAACTCTGCCCGACTCCGGAACTCTGCCCGGCTCCGGAACTCTGCCTGACACCAGAACTCTGCCGGGACTCCCCCACCGCCCTCCCGGACCGCGCTCTGCTCTCCGCTCTCTGCTCTCCGCTCACCACCAGGTGAGAGCGGCCTCGGGGCAATTAGTTGGACGTCCTAGTAAATTCTCCGTATCCTGATGACAATGCCGTGCCCGTGATCGCGGTCACCCCGCCCACCCCGCACGAGCGCACCACCGCTCACCCGTCATCCTGGAGGAACCATGTCCCGCAGCACTGTGACTGCCCTGCCGTTCGGCCTCACCGAGGAGCAGCAGACGATCTCTGCCATGGTCCGCGACTTCGCCGACACGGAGATCGCCCCCTACGCACTCGACTGGGATGCCAACCACCACTTCCCCGTCGACGTCATCAGGAAGTCGGCGGAACTCGGCATGGGCGGCATCTACGTCCGTGAGGAGTCCGGCGGCACCGGGATGGGCCGGATGGATGCGGCCCTGATCTTCGAGGCGATGTCGACCGGCTGCCCGTCGGTGGCCGCCTACATCTCGATCCACAACATGGTCGCGTGGATGATCGACAAGTACGGCAATGAGGAGCAGAAGGAGAGGTACCTCCTCCCGCTCGTCTCGATGGAGCACCTCGCAGCTACTGCCTCACCGAACCCAACGCCGGCTCCGATGCCGGTGCCCTGCGCACCTCGGCGCGCGAGGACGGCGACCACTTCGTCCTCAACGGCGTCAAGCAGTTCATCTCCGGCGCCGGTCGACCGACACCTACCTCGTCATGGCCCGCACCGGGCAGGACGGCGCCCGCGGGATCTCCGCGTTCATCCTCGAGAAGGGGATGGAGGGACTGAGCTTCGGTGTCAACGAGCAGAAGATGGGCTGGCGCGCCCAGCCGACCCGCCAGGTCATCATGGAGAACGTCCGAGTGCCGAAGGAGAACATGCTCGGCGACCTCGGTCAGGGCTTCAAGATCGCGATGTCCGGCCTCGACGGCGGCCGCCTCAACATCGGGGCGTGCTCGCTCGGCGGCGGGCAGTCCGCGCTCGAGAAGGCCATCGACTACATGGGCGAGCGCCAGGCCTTCGGCACCGAGCTCACCGGCTTCCAGGCGCTGCGCTTCGAGGTCGCGGAGATGCAGACGAAGCTCGAAGCCGCACGCTCCCTCCTGTGGCGGGCCGCGAACGCCTACGACGCGGGCGACCCGAACACGTCCCTGCTCTCGGCGATGGCGAAGCTCACCGCCACCGACACCGGCTTCGACGTCGCCAATCGGGCCCTCCAGCTCCACGGCGGCTACGGGTATCTGACAGAGTATGGGATTGAGAAGCTGGTTCGCGACCTGCGCGTCCACCAGATTCTGGAAGGCACCAACGAAATCATGCGCGTGATCATCTCGCGCAAGAGCACAGGAGTGGGCTGATATGACGACAGAGAATCCGAGCATCATCGCCACAGCGTCCGGCGGCCTCGGACGGATCGAACTCAACCGGCCGAAGCTGATCAACGCGCTCAGCCTCGACATGGTCGCCGGCATCGATGACGCCCTGCGCAGCTGGTACGACGACGACACCGTGACCACCGTGCTCGTCACCGGCCGCGGCGAGCGCGGTCTGTGCGCCGGCGGGGACATCAAAGCCGTCTACACCGACATCGTCGAGGGCACGGGCGAGAACGCGAAGTTCTGGAACCGCGAGTACCGGATGAACGCCGCGATCGCCGAGTACCCGAAGCCCTACGTCGTCATCATGAACGGCATCACGATGGGCGGCGGCGTCGGGATCTCCGGGCACGGCTCCGAGCGCATCGTCACGGACTCGACGAAGGTCGGGATGCCCGAGACCGGCATCGGACTCTTCCCCGACGTCGGCGGCACCTACCTGCTCGCGCGCGCTCCCGGCGAGCTCGGCACGCACCTGGCGCTGACCGGCACCGCGGTGGGCCCGGGCGCGGCGCTGGCCCTCGACCTCGCCGACCACTACGTCCCCGAAGCCGACCTCCCCGCCCTCATCGCCGACCTCGAAGCCGGGGAGGACGTCGACACCGTCGTCTCCCGCTATGCCGCGGACGCCCCGGCCGATGACCTCGCCGAGGCGGCCGCCTGGATCGACGAGTGCTACACCGGAGATGACATCGAGGACATCCTCGCCCGCCTCGAGGCCCATGCGAACCCCGAGGCGAACGCGGCTGCCGCCCTCATCCGGACGAAGGCCCCCACCTCGGTGAAGGTGACCCTGGCCGCCCTGCGGCGGGCCGCGGACATGACGCTCGCCGAGGTGCTCGAACAGGACTACCGCATCGCCGTCGAGATGACGCGCCGCCCCGATCTGCGCGAGGGCATCCGCGCGCAGGTCATCGACAAGGACCGCAGCCCCCAGTGGTCGCCGGCCTCCCTCAGCGAGGTCGACGACGCCACCGTGACCGCCATCCTCACCACCGAGCAGACAGACAAGGTGTTCTCATGAGCGACTACGCAACCATCCTCACCTCCGTCGACGACGGAGTCGCGACGATCACGATCAACCGGCCCAAGGCGCTCAACGCGCTCAACCTCCAGGTCCTCACCGACATCACCGATGCGGCGACCGGGTTCGACGCCGATGACGCGGTGCGCGCGATCATCATCACCGGCAGCGAGAAGGCGTTCGCGGCCGGCGCGGACATCAAGGAGATGTCCGAACTCGACTTCGCCACCGCCTACCGCGCCGACTGGTTCGCCGGCTGGGAGCGCCTGACGAACGTCCGCAAGCCGATCATCACCGCCGTCAGCGGCTACGCCCTCGGCGGAGGCTGCGAGGTCGCGATGATGGGCGACATCCTCATCGCCGCGACGACGGCGAAGTTCGGCCAGCCCGAGATCAACCTCGGCGTGCTCCCGGGCATGGGCGGGTCCCAGCGCCTGACCCGGGCGGTCGGCAAGGCGAAGGCGATGGACATGTGCCTGACCGGGCGGATGATGGACGCCGAGGAGGCCGAGCGCTCAGGCCTCGTCGCCCGCGTCGTCGCCCCCGAGGAACTCCTGTCGACGGCGAACGAGATCGCCCGCACGATCGCCGGGAAGTCCCTCATCGCCTCGGCGATGGTCAAGGAGGCGATCAACGTCGCCTTCGACACGACGCTCGAGCAGGGCCTGCGCTACGAGCGCCGCCTCTTCCACTCGGTGCTCGCGACGAACGACCAGACCGAGGGCATGGCCGCCTTCGTCGAGAAGCGGGATCCGAACTTCACCGACTCCTGACCGAGGGCGACCGCGAAGCGGGGGCGCAGCCGAATCATCGGCCGCGCCCCCGCTTTCTGCTCCCCTCGCACCGATTTTTAACATTCGTTCAGTTAGAGTGGTGCTGTTCGCAAATCCAAGGAGGCATCGTGAACCCCATTGACTCTCTCGACCTGAGGCTGCGCCTTCCGGTCTTCGGCTCCCCGATGTTCATCGCATCGGGCCCCGAACTCGTCACCGCCCAGTGCCAGGCCGGCATCGTCGGGGCGTTCCCCACCCTCAACGCGCGGCCGGCGTCGCTGCTCGCCGACTGGTTCGACGAGATCACCGAGTCGAACGCGAACTACACCGCAGCCCACCCCGAGTCCCCCGCCGCCCCGTTCGCGGCCAACCTCATCGTCCACCGGTCGAACAATCGCCTCGAGGCCGACCTCGCCGAGGTGGTCAGGCACAAGGTGCCCATCGTCATCACCTCACTCGGCGCCAGGGAAGAGGTCAACGAGGCCGTCCACTCCTACGGCGGCGTCGTCCTCCACGACATCATCAACAACCGCTTCGCCCACAAGGCCGTCGAGAAGGGCGCCGACGGCGTCATCGCCGTGGCCGCCGGGGCCGGCGGACACGCGGGCGCGCTCTCCCCGTTCGCGCTCGTCCAGGAGATCCGCAGCTGGTTCGACGGGCCGCTGCTGCTCTCCGGTGCGATCGCCCACGGCCGGTCGATCCTCGCGGCATTGGCCGCCGGGGCCGACTACGCCTACATCGGCTCCGCGTTCCTCTCCACCCCCGAGGCCAACGTCGTCGATGCGTACCGGCAGATGATCGTCGACTCCGCCGCCGACGACGTCGTCTACTCGAACTACTTCACCGGGGTCAAGGGCAACTACCTGCGCGGCTCGATCGTCGCCGCCGGCTTCGACCCCGACGATCTGCCCGAGGCCGACCCCTCGAAGATGGACTTCGGCACCGACCCGAACTCCGACGCGAAGGCGTGGAAGGACATCTGGGGCTCGGGTCAGGGCATCGGCGCCCTCGGGCTGCAGCGCACCACCGCCGAGCTCGTCGATCGCCTCGCCGCCGAGTTCCGCGACGCCGAGGACGAGCTGCGCACACGACTGGCGCGCACTGCTCCCGCCGCGGCCTCCGGCACCGTCTGAGCCCGCGCCGGCGCCGTCTCAGTCCGCGCCGGCGCCAGTCTGAGCCCGCCTCCGGCACCGAGACGGCCACTTCGCGTCGAGACCGCCACCTGTAAGCGGCG
>NZ_JBNFOM010000051.1:0-5816 GCF_057364785.1 Brevibacterium sp. LAARM2_SD2
GCCCATGTCATGCTGATGGTACTGCAACTTGGTGGTTGTGGGAGAGTAAGTGACTGCCGCAATTCTTTTGGTGGGGGCACTCCTTATGGGGGGTGCCCCCACTTTTTGCATTCACGACTGTGGGTGCCGGTGGTCCTGGTTGGGTCGGCTGGTGTGGTGGTGGGGGACCGGTGAGGTCCCCCTTTTCGCATTCACCACCCGATAGGATTTTCACGGTGTGGAATTGATCAACGATTCGCTGTGCCGGCGGTGGTCCTCCCCGTAGCGTGCATGGAGCCGCAGAGAGTCTGCGCTGCACACCTCAACGGTGAGGATCGAGAAGAGATCGAAATGAGTACACATCGGAGTCCTGACCAGTCTGCGTCAGCCTCTTCGTCGCCAGGTGCCAAAGCCGTGCCGATCATGGCGATCTTCGTATCATGGACACTGGTCGTCTCCGACGGATACGACCTCATCGTCTTCGGCACCGTCCAGTCCTCGCTCATCGAGAGCACCGGCTGGGGACTGACGAACGCATCGATCGGCACCCTCGGGTCGCTCGCGTTCGTCGGCATGATGCTCGGCGCCCTGTTCGGGGGCCGCCTCGGTGATCGGTTCGGTCAGAAGCGGACCGTCATCATCTGTACCATCGTCTTCACCTGCCTCAACGCCCTCTGCGGCGCCGTCGACAGCCCCGTCCTCTTCGGGGTGCTCCGATTCCTCGCCGGCGTCGGCCTCGGCGGTCTGCTGCCGAGTTCGAACGCCCTGGTCGCCGGCCTCGTCGCACCGCGCTGGCGGGCCACCGTCGCGACGATCATGATGTCCGGCGTCCCCGTCGGCGGTATCCTCGCCGCACTCACCGGCCTCATCGTCATCCCCACTCTCGGCTGGCGATGGATGTTCTTCCTCACCCTCGTCTCCCTCCTCATCATCCCCTTCGCCCTCAAGTACCTGCCCTCCCGCGGCCCGAGGAGGCCAGCGCCCGCGCCGATCGGACGAACCGGAGCTCCCTTTTCGCCGGGCCGTATGCGCCCATCTCCGCGCTCTTCGCCATCGCCGCTCTGGCCGTGCTCTTCGTCTGGTTCGGACTCGGCATCTGGCTGCCCCGGCTTCTCGAGACCCAGGGCTACGACCTCGGATCGGCGCTGACTTTCGCCCTTACCCTCAATATCGGCGCGGTCATCGGCTCGATCCTCACCGCCTGGGCGGGAACCCGGTACGGCGCCCTGGCAGCGGCAGCCGTGGCGACCGCACTGACCGGCCTCGCCATGGTCGCGATGATCTCCGACCAGCTGCCCATCGTCGTCACCTACCTGCTGCTCATCGTCGCCGGTATCGGCACGCACGGGTCGATGTGCCTGATCATCGGCGCCATCAACAACACGTACCCCGCTGCGATCCGCGGGACGGCGCTCGGCTGGGCACTCGGGATGGGCCGCCTCGGTGCGGTCCTCGCCCCGCAGGCAGGCGGGCTCCTCATCGGCACCGCAGCAGGTGTCGCTGCCGTCTACGGCGTCTTCGCCGGGGGAGCGATCTTCGCTGCCGCCGTCATGGGGGTGCTCATCCTCGTCATCCGGCGGGCGGCGCTCTCCGTGCCCGATGACACTGCCGCTCTCGCCGGGGCGAGCAGTGCCGGCGCGACCGCTGCGAACACCGCCCACACCTCCTGATGCCACGCGCATCAGCCCGCACCACATCACCCATTCACCTGTCATTGCAGAGGAGCACTGAGACCACCATGAAGAAGATCGCCCTCGAAGAGCACTTCGGCGCCACCGACCCCAACATCGTCGAACAGTCCGCCGAGCACTTCACGCCCGACGCCTGGCCGGAGAGGCGAGCCGCGCTGCTCGACATCCACGAGACGCGCCTGCAGAAGATGGACGAACTCGGCATCGAGAAGGTCATCCTCTCCCTCCTCGCCCCGGGCATCCAATCGCTCTACGAACGCACCGAGGCTGTCGACTGGGCGCACCGGCTCAATGACTACGCAGCGGACCAGGTCGCGGTCAACCCCGAGCGCTTCGCCTCGTTCGCCGCCCTTCCCATGCAGGATCCGGACGCTGCGACGAAGGAGCTCACCCGCGCGGTCAGCGACCTCGGCCTCGTCGGCGCTCTCATCAACGGCTTCTCCCAGGTCGACGACGAGAACACGGTCGTCTACCTCGACGATCCGCGCTACGCGGACTTCTGGTCGACGGTCGCCGAGCTCGACGTCCCGATCTACCTCCACCCCCGCGATCCGCTCGTCTCGAAGAGCCCACAGTACGACGGGCACCCCTGGCTCTACGGCTCGTCGTGGGCGTTCTCCGTCGAAACCGGCACGCACGCCCTGCGGCTCATGGGCTCAGGACTCTTCGATCGGCACCCGGGCATCAGCATCATCATCGGCCACCTCGGCGAGCTGCTGCCCTACAACATCTGGCGCACCGATCATCGTCTCGCCGTCGCCCCGCGCGGTCTCGACGTCGAGCACTCCTTCGGGCACTACCTGCGCAACAACTTCTACCTCACGACGAGCGGGAACTTCCGCACGCCGGCCCTCCTCAACGCGATCCAGGAGGTCGGCGCCGATCGGATCATGTTCTCCGCCGACTACCCGTTCGAGTCGATGGAGGAGGCCTCCGTGTGGTTCGACGACGTCGAACTCAACGACCGTGACAAGGCGAAGATCGCCGCCGGCAATGCGCAGCGCCTGTTCGGATTCAGCCCGAGCGGCGACCCGGCCGATCGCCCGGCCGATCGCCCGGCCGGGCAGAGCGCCGCTCGATCTCCGCAGCACATCGGGCGATAGCCTCCCGGACCCGCGGCGATGAGAGCGTGGCCGCCCTGACCTCCGGGGCGGCCACGCTCAGGGCCACCGGTGCGACACTGTCGCAGCCGCGCAGGGCGAGTCCGATCGCGTCGACCCCGCGTTCGGTGAAGCCGGACACCTGGGCAAAGCCGTCGAAGCGGACCCGCTCCATCATCCGCATGAAGTCCGCCGCCGTGGGAAAGAGGTCGCCCACGGGGGAGGACCGGTCGATCTGCTCGTTGAAGAACACCCGCACGAGCCATTCGTCGGGCAGCTGGGCGAGCAGCGCGAGCCCGCCCGCCGTCGTCGCGGCAGGAAGCACGGCATTCTCCCGGCTGCCCACGTGCGGTTCGGTCGCCCCCGCATAGGAGATGACGACCCGGACGCTGCTGCCGGTCCTCACCATGAGATTGCCCGTCTCCCCGGTCTCATCGACCAGCCGCCGCAGCGGCCGTCGAGCCCGCTGCTGGAGATCGAAGAGCTCGTCGGAGACGTTGAGCGGTGCCGTCACCGCGGTCCCGACCGTGTAGCGGCGGTCATCGAGCTGAGTGGCGAAATCACGATAGACGAGCATCTGAAGCACCCGGTGACACGTCGACGGCGACAGCTCGGCCCGCGCGCTGATCTCCTGGAGAGGCAGCGGAGCGGAGTCCCGCAGGATCCGGAGCACCAGCAGCGCCCGGTCGATCGACTGGATGAACGTGCTCGGCAGTGCCCGGAGGTCGAGGTTCTCCATGATCGTCATCCCGTCGCCGGCCCGCATCAGTGCACCACAACCCTATGCAGCCGCGTCGGGGAGACCAAGAGCCGATGACGTCTCGATTGAGAGGTCCGGGAGATGAATTCTCGCCGAGGCGGTCGCCTGGTTCGCGGTCCCGGTGACCGGTGCGCGGGGCGGCGCTGAGGATGAACTCGGGAAGAATTCGTGACGATCTCAGGGACGTCGTCGAACCGCTCCGATGCCGTCGAACTCGCGGATCGAGGGCCGCCACCTGGGCGTTCTTGATCTGATTGTGACAAGTGAGTTTGTTGTCAATATCGTGATCTTCGGTAACGTGGGCAGGAGTGATCAACGGAAGGTACTGCGCATGCTCACGCGACTGCACGATGCCCTCAGGCTGCGGACGAACCCGGCCATCTTCTTCTCCTCGGCGGCGGTGATCATCCTCTTCGTCGTCGGGACGATCGTCTTCACCGACGCCTCGACACCGGTGTCTCGGCGGCCTCGGACTGGCTGCTGACGAACTTCGGCTGGTTCTACATCGTCGGCGTCACGGTGTTCCTCGTCTTCCTCATCTACGTTGCGGCCTCCCGGTACGGTCGGGTCAAACTCGGTCCCGACGACGAACCGCCCGAGCACTCCAACGGCGCCTGGTTCGCGATGCTCTTCGCCGCGGGAATCGGCTCCATCCTCATGTTCTGGGGTGTCGCGGAACCGGTCAGCCACCTCGGCGATCCACCGCGGGCGAGCACCGGGATCGAGCCGGGCACGGTCGAGGCCGCGGCCGACGCGATGAACTTCACGTACTACCATTTCACGCTCCACACGTGGACGATCTTCACCCTGCCCGCGCTGTGCTTCGCGTACTTCATCCACAAGCGCAACCTGCCGCCGCGGGTGAGCTCGATCTTCCAGCCCATCCTCGGTGAGCGGATCCACGGGCCGATCGGGAAGACGATCGACGTCATCGCCATCATCGGCACCGTCTTCGGTGTCGCGGTGTCGATCGGGCTGGGCACGCTGCAGATCAACGGCGGGCTCGCCCAGGTCCTCGGGATCCCCGAGAGCGCGCTGTGGCAGCTCATCATCATCGGCGTCGTCTGCGGGCTGGCGACGATCTCCGTCTCGCTCGGCCTCGACAAGGGCATCAAGGTGCTCTCGAACATCAACATCGTCGTCGCGGTCCTGCTCCTCATCCTCATCATCGTCTTCGGACCGACCCTGTTCATGGCGCGGGGGATCTTCGAATCGCTCGGCACGTACATCCAGCAGCTGCCCGAGCTGGCGCTGTGGAACGACACGTTCGCCGACACGGGCTGGCAGAAGACGTGGACGGTCTTCTACTGGGCGTGGACGATCACGTGGTCGCCGTTCGTCGGGATCTTCATCGCCCGAATCTCCCGCGGTCGGACGATCCGACAGTTCGTCATCGGCGTCCTCGCCATTCCCTCGGCGTTCTCGATCCTGTGGTTCGGCGTCTTCGGCTACGCCTCCTTCGACATCGAGTTCAACCAGGGCGGCGGCCTCGTCGACCGCGTCGTCAATCAGGGCGACATCCCTGGCGCGCTCTTCGCGTTCCTCGAGCACTACCCGCTGGCGATCCCCGTGTCGATCGTCGCGATCCTCCTCGTCGTCGTCTTCTTCGTCACCTCGGTCGACTCCGCGGCGCTCGTCGTCGACACGATGAACAACGGGCACGAGGACTTCAACCCGCTCCCGCAGAGGATCTTCTGGGCGCTCGCGATCGCCGTCGTCACGGCGACGCTGCTCGTGTTCTCCGGATCGGGCGGGCTCGAGGCGCTCCAATCGACGATCATCCTCATCGGCCTGCCGTTCTTCGTCATCGCGTACTTCCAGATCTACGCCCTGATGAGAGCGCTGCGCGAGGATGCAGGGGCACTGCCGCGGGTGCGCATGCGCCGCTGGAAGAAGGTCCTGCCACCCGAGGAGGTCGAACGCCGCGAGGACGACTCCGACGAGTTCAGCAGCGAGTACGACGATTCGGTCGAGACCGTCGTCGCCCCCGAGGCCGTCGAACCCGCCCCGGAGTTCCGCGACCCCTACGTCGACGAGCCGAAATCGAAGTCCAAGCCGAAGCCCAAGCGGCAGAGCACCCTGGCCAGCCGGACCGGCAGCCGGTCGCCGACGAACGTTGACTGAGGGTCGGCGGGCAGGTCGGACGGGCGGACGGTCGGTGGGGTGACCAGTCGGGTTCGCCCCGTCGGCACCGGCCTCCGTCGAGTTTGCGCCAGTTGAGTCTGAGATGGACAAGGCAGCCTTGGCCATCTCAGACTCAACTGGCGCAAGCTGTTCGGCTCACTC
>NZ_JBNFOM010000052.1:0-4530 GCF_057364785.1 Brevibacterium sp. LAARM2_SD2
GGTAGCTAAGCCCATGTCATGCTGATGGTACTGCAACTTGGTGGTTGTGGGAGAGTAAGTGACTGCCGCATTCTTTGTGGGTGGGCACTCTTGTAGGGGGTGCCCCCACTTTTTGCATTCACCAGTGTCTGCTGTAGTCAGCTGGGGGTGTCGAGTCCGAGGAAACGGCGGACTGCCTCGGTGCCGGTGACCTCGACCGGCTCGGGCCCGCGGATGATGTCGGCAGCCGGTAGCACCAACTGGAGCTCCGTGTGCGCGATTCGACGTCGGCCCTGGCTAACTGTCGGCGATTGTCGCGCGGGCGTCCAGGGGACGAGCAGTCACGACTGCCCCGAGACCGAGGAGTGCCGACAGCGCGAACAGTGCGAACAGGCCGGCTGCGGCACCCGCGATCGAGGGCAGGGCTGAATTGACGACGATGCCGCCGATAGCGGCCGCGAACGCTTGGCCGAGTTGACTGACGATGGGAATGGCGGCGGCGGCGATTCGGCCGTCTGCCTCGTTCGAGCTGCTCGACATCGCGCGCACGGACAAGTGCGGGTTCGCCATCCCGACGCCCACACCAGCGAGGATCAACGCCAGTATCCAGCCGATGATGACCATCGGCCCGGCCAGCGGAACGATCTGCAGAACGACGAGCACCGCCATCGCGACCGTCGTCACGGCCGGCCCAAGGACAAGCAGACGCGCCTGCACAGCTGGGCGTTCGGCTCGGGAACTCCAGATGGCAGCGACTGACCAGCCGATCGACACGGTCGCGCCGAGAAAACCGGCGGCGAACGGGGCAAGTTCGAACAGACGCTGCCCGAACAGAGGAGTGAACGCCTCGCTGGCCGGCGCGGCCGTGGTCAACGCGAGGGCAAGGTAGATCCATTTCAGCGACCCTCGCGTGTAGGCCAGGGGCGGCAGAACACCGACCCGCGCTCTTCGGTCGACGGCGATGAATGCGACCAGCAACATCATCGCCAACACGACCCCGACCCACACCCAGGCGCTTGGGAGGACGCTGGTGATGCTGAGCGCAGCGATGGCGACCATGAGAATGATCATCGACGTCAGCGGCAGCCGCGTCAGGTCCACTGATCGCTGCGACCTAGGCAGAGTCAAGGGCGCGGCGATCGCGAGGATGACACCCGCGGCGGCCACCGAGACAAACGCGAGCCGCCAGGCATCCAGCTGTGCGAAGGCCCCGCCGGCGGTCGGGCCGACAATCGTCCCGACTCCGAACATCGCCGACACGACTGCGGTTGCTCGCGCCCACGCTGTCTCCGGCAGCGCCGTCCGGATGAGAGCGAACGCCAAACCGGACAGCAGTCCACCGCCGACGCCCTGCGCCGCGCGGCCGATCAGGAGAACCTCCATGCTCGGTGCTGCGGCGGCAACAGCACTGCCGACCGCGAACGCACCCGCACCGAGCACATATGAGCGGTGAGCACCGAGCCGGCCCAGCACCGCCGGAGTCGCCACCGTTGCGGCTACCCCCGCGACGATGAACACCGTCGTCACCCACGCGTAGTACACCTCGCCGCCGACCTCGGCGACGGCGCTCGGCATCAGAGCGCTGGTGAGGTACATGGTGACTGCCTGCAGCAGAATTCCCGCCGCGAGCACCGTCGTCACCCCGGCGGAGGATCGGGCGGTTCCGCGATTCATGGAATTCGCTGTACTCGATGTGGTGTCCATGGGCGCCACGCTAGAACTTCAACATATATTGAAGTCAAGACCTGAATCTGGGAGGCTCTCCCTATGACGACGACATCATTCATCGACACGCAGCATCTACTGACTGTGCGGGATGTTGCCGTGGACAGCGGTGTCGCCCCTTCTGCGGTCCGGTTCTATGAACGGCACGGGGTGATCACCGCAGCGCGCACGCCGGGCAACCAACGACGGTTCGCTTCAAGCGCCGCATGCCAGGTCAGAGTGGCGAAGCTCGCCCAGCGCGTCGGGTTCACTGTGCGGGAGATCGCCGAGATCTTCGATGATCTGCCCGACGACCCGCAGCCCGGCGATTGGAACCGCATCTCCGAGCATCTCGTCGCGAGTGCGGAGCGACGCCTGGAGGAACTCACCCGTGCGGTCGACTCCATGCGTGCGGGAGGGCGGCTCTGCGACCTCAACGATGCTCTCGAGGCGGAATGAGAAACCAGGGGTAGTCTCAGAAGAATGATCATCCGTCGTGAGACCGAATCAGACATCAGCGCCATTCGCTCCGTCACCGCAGAGGCATTCCGCAGCGCCGCTCACAGTGCACCCCCGGTCGCCCCGGGCGGAGACCCCGGAGAGGTCACTCTCATCGAGTGGCTGCGGGACGACGAGTCCTGGATTCCCGAGCTCTCGCTCGTCGCCGTCATCGACGACACCGTGGTCGGGCACATCGTCGCCACTCGTGCTCATGTCGGTACCGCGCCGGCAGTCGGGATCGGCCCGGTCAGCGTGCTCCCGGCCCACCAGGGCGAAGGGATCGGCTCCGCGCTGATGGAGTTCGCTCTCGGCGCTGCCGACGCGCTCGGCACCCCGGTCGCCGGCCTCCTCGGCGATCCGAACTTCTACGGTCGCTTCGGTTTCGTCCCCGCCTCAGCGATGGGCATCGAATCTCCCGACCCCGCGTGGGGCGACTACTTCCAGACGCGAGCTCTGTCGACCTATGCCGGCGAACACGGGAGTTTCCGCTACGCGGAGCCATTCACGCGTCTCTGACGCCTGTCAACGTACTGTTATGAGTAGTATCATGGTCGTAAACCCGGTTAGTGGGTGGGATACGGTCATTTAGGGGGCGTTATGGCTGTCACGCGCGCGGTGGGGCGCCGCCTCGGTGACGTCGGCGGATCGATCCGCAGGTGGCGTATCATGCAATCGCTCAAAGCCGCAGAACTCGCGCAACGCGCAGGGATCTCGAGGACGACACTGCAGAAGATCGAGCGCGGCGATCCCGGAGTCTCGATCGGCGCGGTGATGTCGGTGATGCAGGCGCTCGGACAGCTCGACCACGTCGCAGAGTCGTTCGACCCATTGAGCACAGATGTCGGCAGGCTGCGTTCGACGGAATCACTGCCCGAGCGGGTTCGCCGATGAATGCCGATGAGGTGCTCGTCGATCTCGACATCAACGGTCGCACCGAGCTCGTCGGCACTGCCTATTTCCACGTGGCCCGCAATGAGGTGTCGACCACGTTCGTCTACTCGCCGGGCTACCTCGCCCAACGGTGGGCCTTCCCGATCGACCCTCAATTGCCCTTGTCGGCCGGATCGTTCACGGTCGCCGGCCTGCCCGGGGCGTTGAGCGATTGCGCTCCGGATCGTTGGGGCCGCAATCTCGTCGCCAAGCAGCACCAGAGACTCGTTGCCTCAGGGCAGGCGCGCCATCGCCGGCTCACCGAGGTCGACTACCTCATCGGAGTCAGTGATGTCACCCGCCAGGGTGCTTTGCGATTCCGCAGTCCGAAGTCCCCGGCACATCTGGCAGCCGGAGCTCATGTTCCCCCGCTCATCCGACTGCCTGAACTCCAGAGGGCGGCCGACGAGGCCGCCGATGGCTCCGATGCCGCGGCCAAGCGCCTCCTCGACGCCGGAACCGGGTCGCTCGGTGGCGCCCGCCCGAAGGCCTCCGTCCTGGGGGACGGAGGCCTGATGATTGCGAAGTTCTCCCGACCCACAGACGATTGGTCAGTCATCGCATGGGAGGGGGTCGCTCTCGAGCTTGCGTCCCGTGCCGGCATCTCCGTCCCCGGTCGGCAGCTGCTCACTCTCGATGATCGACCCGTTCTCGTCGTCGACCGATTCGACCGAGACGGTGGGTCTCGGGTTCCGTATCTGAGCACGATGACGGCGACCGAGCGGCGCGACGGCGAGCCGGGCGACTACCTCGACATCGTTGAAGCGATCGAGGACCTCAGCCTCAACTGGAGGCGCGACTGCGCGGAGCTGTTCCGGCGCGTGGTGTTCTCTGCAGCGATCCACAACACCGACGACCATCTGCGCAATCACGGATTCCTGCGGCGGCCCGCAGGATGGGAGCTCAGTCCGGTCTTCGATATCAATCCCGAGCCAGATGTCGACACCGAACGGCAGACCGCGATCAACGGAGCCCGGTCGGCTGACGAGGAGATGTCCGCGCTTCTCGACTTCGGGTCGCTCTGCCACCTCGATAGTCGGCAGGCACGACGCATCATGAGAGACGTCGCCGAGGCGGTCGGCCAGTGGCGCAGCGTCTCCCACGCGCGCGCATTGCCGACGTCGGAGATCGCGATGTTCGGTGACGTCTTCGACCGCCAGGTCAACGCGGTTCTGCGTGCCGCCGGAGGGCCGATATAGGCGTAGTCGCCCTGTTTTCCGGGTGGTTTTCGCACCGCTTTGCTTCGTGTGGTGGTTGTCACCCCGGAATGGTCGATTTCGGGGTTGCGTGAGGGGTCTGCAGTGGTCTAGAGTTATATCTCGTTCGCCTCACCGGGAACACCACGATCAAAGGGTGTCCCCACCGGGTGTGACCAGCACAAACAGTGGTTTGATGCGGTGGATCACAACACGGTTG
>NZ_JBNFOM010000053.1:0-3806 GCF_057364785.1 Brevibacterium sp. LAARM2_SD2
TTTCGTGTGATGGTTGGGTGTGTGTTTGTGGTTTGAGAATCCAATAGCGTGTTTGTTTGAACAATGTGATGCCAGAAAATTTTTTCTGGTAAGACAACCACACCATGACCCATTGCCTGGGTTGTGGTGGTATGGGTCACTGTGTCCACCCCCGTGGGCGTGGTGACTGTCTTGCCGGGATCACTGAAGTAAAGAAGTTTTTATGGAGAGTTTGATCCTGGCTCAGGACGAACGCTGGCTGCGTGCTTAACACATGCAAGTCGAACGCTGAAGCCCCAGCTTGCTGGGGTGGATGAGTGGCGAACGGGTGAGTAACACGTGAGTAACCTGCCCCTGACTTCGGGATAAGCCCGGGAAACTGGGTCTAATACCGGATATGACCTGTCCTCGCATGAGGGTGGGTGGAAAGTTTTTTTTCGGTTGGGGATGGGCTCGCGGCCTATCAGTTTGTTGGTGAGGTAATGGCTCACCAAGACGACGACGGGTAGCCGGCCTGAGAGGGCGACCGGCCACACTGGGACTGAGACACGGCCCAGACTCCTACGGGAGGCAGCAGTGGGGAATATTGCACAATGGGGGAAACCCTGATGCAGCGACGCAGCGTGCGGGATGACGGCCTTCGGGTTGTAAACCGCTTTCAGCAGGGAAGAAGCGAAAGTGACGGTACCTGCAGAAGAAGTACCGGCTAACTACGTGCCAGCAGCCGCGGTAATACGTAGGGTACGAGCGTTGTCCGGAATTATTGGGCGTAAAGAGCTCGTAGGTGGTTGGTCACGTCTGCTGTGGAAACGCAACGCTTAACGTTGCGCGTGCAGTGGGTACGGGCTGACTAGAGTGCAGTAGGGGAGTCTGGAATTCCTGGTGTAGCGGTGAAATGCGCAGATATCAGGAGGAACACCGGTGGCGAAGGCGGGACTCTGGGCTGTAACTGACACTGAGGAGCGAAAGCATGGGGAGCGAACAGGATTAGATACCCTGGTAGTCCATGCCGTAAACGTTGGGCACTAGGTGTGGGGGACATTCCACGTTCTCCGCGCCGTAGCTAACGCATTAAGTGCCCCGCCTGGGGAGTACGGTCGCAAGGCTAAAACTCAAAGGAATTGACGGGGGCCCGCACAAGCGGCGGAGCATGCGGATTAATTCGATGCAACGCGAAGAACCTTACCAAGGCTTGACATACACCAGACCGGCTTGGAAACAGGTCTTCCCCTTTGGGGTTGGTGTACAGGTGGTGCATGGTTGTCGTCAGCTCGTGTCGTGAGATGTTGGGTTAAGTCCCGCAACGAGCGCAACCCTCGTTCTATGTTGCCAGCACGTGATGGTGGGAACTCATAGGAGACTGCCGGGGTCAACTCGGAGGAAGGTGGGGATGACGTCAAATCATCATGCCCTTTATGTCTTGGGCTTCACGCATGCTACAATGGCTGGTACAAAGAGAAGCGAACCCGTGAGGGTCAGCGAATCCCTTAAAGCCAGTCTCAGTTCGGATCGTAGTCTGCAATTCGACTACGTGAAGTCGGAGTCGCTAGTAATCGCAGATCAGCAACGCTGCGGTGAATACGTTCCCGGGCCTTGTACACACCGCCCGTCAAGTCACGAAAGTCGGTAACACCCGAAGCCGGTGGCCTAACCAGTTTTCTGGAGGGGGCCGTCTAAGGTGGGACTGGTGATTGGGACTAAGTCGTAACAAGGTAGCCGTACCGGAAGGTGCGGCTGGATCACCTCCTTTCTAAGGAGCACACCAATTAATGGTGCCCACCAACTGGACCCGATCGTGGTTCGGGTGGGTTGCTCAAGGGTGGAACATCACATTTTTTTCGCTCGTCCAACCAGCGTTGTCGGGGTCATGTGCCTCGGGTGACGGTGGGATGGGTGGCGGATAGGACAGGCACGCTGTTGGGTCCTGGAATCACAACATGTGGTTCCACAGGCCCCAACCCAACCCGCTGCTGGCAGTACTGCTGCCTGGTGTGGGGTGGTGTTTGGTAGTGGTTTGAGAATCGTATAGTGGACGCGAGCATCAAGCATCAGCCTTTTGGCTGGTGTGTAGTGTGATTTTCTTTGAGTCAAAAATTCTTAGTGTGATATTTTCGCGCACACGAACATCAACCAACCCTGTTGGGGTGGTGTGTGAGTGTGTAAGAGCGCATGGTGGATGCCTTGGCATCAGGAGCCGATGAAGGACGTGGAAATCTGCGATAAGCCTCGGGGAGCCGATAAACGGGCTGTGATCCGAGGATGTCCGAATGGGGAAACCCCGCCACACGTGAGTGTGGTGACCCGCACCTGAATATATAGGGTGTGTGGAGGGAACGCGGGGAAGTGAAACATCTCAGTACCCGTAGGAAGAGAAAATAAGAATGATTCCGGGAGTAGTGGCGAGCGAAACTGGATGAGCCTAAACCCTGACAGTGTGAGAGCGTGCTGGTGTTGCTGTTTGGGTGTTGTGGGGTGTGTGTGTTCGGTTCAGCATGACCGAGACGCTGATGTGTGTGATCTGTAGTCGAACCTGGTGGGAAACAGGACCGCAGTGGGTGAGAGTCCCGTAGACGAAACAGGTCACCCCGGTGTGATGCATGTCCCCGAGTAGCACGGAACTCGTGGAATTCCGTGTGAATCTGCCAGGACCACCTGGTAAGGCTAAATACTTCCTGATGACCGATAGCGGATCAGTACCGTGAGGGAATGGTGAAAAGTACCCCGGGAGGGGAGTGAAAGAGTACCTGAAACCATGTGCTTACAATCCGTCAGAGCCACCTTGGTTGTGGTGATGGCGTGCCTTTTGAAGAATGAGCCTGCGAGTTAGCGGTGCGTGGCGAGGTTAACCCGTGTGGGGTAGCCGTAGCGAAAGCGAGTCCGAACAGGGCGATATCAGTCGCGTGTCCTAGACCCGAAGCGGAGTGATCTAGCCATGGGCAGGGTGAAGCAGCAGTAAGATGTTGTGGAGGCCCGCACCCACTTCAGTTGAAAATGGAGGGGATGACCTGTGGTTAGGGGTGAAAGGCCAATCAAACTCTGTGATAGCTGGTTCTCCCCGAAATGCATTTAGGTGCAGCGTTGCGTGGTTCTTGCCGGAGGTAGAGCTACTGGATGGCTGATGGGCCCCACCGGGTTACTGACGTCAACTAAACTCCGAATGCCGGTAAGGTTCAGCGTGGCAGTGAGACAGTGGGGGATAAGCTTCATTGTCGAGAGGGAAACAGCCCAGACCATCAACTAAGGCCCCTAAGCGTGTGCTGAGTGGGAAAGGATGTTCAGTTGCGAAGACAACCAGGAGGTTGGCTTAGAAGCAGCCACCCTTGAAAGAGTGCGTAATAGCTCACTGGTCAAGTGATTGAGCGCCGATAATGTAGCGGGGCTAAGTACACCGCCGAAGTTGTGGCAGCACCACAGATAGCCGTAATGGTGTGGTGTTGGGTAGGGGAGCGTCGTGTCGCCAGTGAAGTCGCCGTGTGAACGAGTGGTGGAGGCGTCACGAGTGAGAATGCAGGCATGAGTAGCGAAAGACGGGTGAGAAACCCGTCCACCGGATGACCAAGGGTTCCAGGGCTAGGCTAATCCGCCCTGGGTAAGTCGGGACCTAAGGCGAGGCCGACAGGCGTAGTCGATGGACAACCAGTTGATATTCTGGTACCGACACACAACCGACAATACCAAAACACATGACACTAACTCCCCCGCGTGCCCGTGGTGCCTTCGGGTGCCTGGTTGGCATTGTGGGCGAGGACCTGAGTGTGGAGTCGGTCAGCGTGAGGTGTGACGCAGAAAGGTAGCCAGGCCACGCGATGGTTGTCGTGGTCTAAGGT
>NZ_JBNFOM010000054.1:0-2008 GCF_057364785.1 Brevibacterium sp. LAARM2_SD2
AAGTCGGTGCCGGCGGAGATAACGCCGCGATGGAGTCCTTCTTCGCGCTGCTGCAGAAGAACGTCCTGGACCGCAAGCGCTGGCGGACTCGAGAAGAGCTCCGCATCGCGATCATCACCTGGATCGAACGCACCTACCACCGTCGTCGCCGACAGGCCCGCCTGGGCCGATTGACCCCCATCGAATACGAGACCATCATGAACCCCGCCGTGGATCTCGCGGCCTGACACCCCAACTGTCACCTGAGCGTGCGGCAGTCCCATACTGCTCCCGAACATGCTCACTTCTCGCGAACGACGGTGACCCAGCAGAACGGCTGAACGTCGTCACACGTGGCGGGCCAGCGGCAGGGCGGCGGCGGTGAACGCGGCGGCCTGCTGGCCGACCAGGCGGCGGGTTTCGCAGGAGGCTTGGATGGCGGCTTGCTCGATCGCTGAGACCGCCGCATCCAGTTCCTCGTCCGTGGGCGCGGAGACCGCGACCAGGCCGGTGACGCGCAGCACCCCGTGCCCGGCGGTCAGGTCGGCCTCCTGCTGGAGCACGTCCTCGTATTCGGCTGTCTGCGCGGCGTCCTCGATCTGCCCGATCCGTCGTCGTTGGGCGGCATCCGAGATGTGTTCGACCTTCTTCTTGCGGATGTCGCGGGCGGCCTGGTCGGTGCGCATCGGCGTGTAGATCAGCGACAGTGCCCGCCCGATCCCGGAGGAGAGCACGACCGGGGCGAGGAACCCCGGATACACCATCGACCGTGGCCATTCGCTGACCCACAGCACCGCGTGATACGCCGAGTCGGTGTGCAGCCTCGTCCAGGTCTCGGTCACCGCGACCGGCCCCGCCGTGGCGAGGGACTGGCCCAGCTCCCCGTGCCGCTCCAGCGTCGCGGCCACGGCAGGGTCGTAGGCGGAACGCAGGATCACCGCGACCTGGCCGGGGGTGAGCCACCCGGCCGGGGTCAGGTCGGCCGAGCGCAGCGCGGCGGTGAGGGTGGACATCTCTTGGCGGAGCACGGCGGCGGCCCCGCGCAGCCCGCCGCCGGCGGTCCTGATCTGCCGGGCGGCGGCCTGCATGTCCAGCGACAGGGACAGGGTGGTGGCGTGGCGCTCCCCGGCGGGACCGGCCCGCTCGATCAGCTCTTGGTAGGTCGTCGCGGCCCAGGAGCCGTCGCGGGTGCCGTGCGCTGCCCACCATTCCGCCAGCCCGGTGCCCGAATCCGGCAGGGTGCGCTCCAGCACCTGCAAGGTCGCGATCCGCCCGGACCGGCACACGGTGGCCAGCACCCTGCCCCAGGCGGTGACACGGCGGTGCTGTTCAGCCGGGTCGAGCAGCACGAACGCGGGATGCCGTACCTCGCAGACGACGGTGAGGGTGTGCTGGTGCGGGTCGTGGATCATCCCGGCCCCGGTCTCCGGGTCGACGTGCTCGCGCAACCTCGCCTGGTCGCCGGGCAGGGCGAGCGTGCCCGCCGGCCTGGGGGCGACGATCCGGCGCCGGTAGGCGAGCTGCCCGCCGGTGCTGCGCCACAGCCACCAGCCAGCCACGGGTATCCATTCCACGACCGGGCGGCCGGCGACCGGCATCCAGGTCAGCACGACCGACAGCACCCACACCGGGGCGGTGGCGGCGATGAGGATGCCGCCGCCGGCGTAGAACGCGCCCACCAGGGTCAGCACCCCGATCCCGAGGGTCACCAGCTGCGACGCGGACAGGCCCAGCAGCACGCCCCGGCGGGTGAGGCGGCTGAACTTCACCGGCACCAGCTCCGCCCCCGACCCGGCCTGGGCGCTGCTGTCCCCCGTGCTGTGTTTCGTGGCCATCGCGGTTCATTCCTTCCTGCTCGGCGGGCGGCTGTCGCTGTCGGGCGGCTTCAGCCCGTCGGGCGCGTTCGGCGGCGGGGTCTGAGGTGGCGGCACCCGCGAGTCCGTGCCGGCGCCGGTGTTGTGGGGTGTTCTGGTTCGCGCCATCGGCGGCGGCCTCGGCCTGTCCGCCGATCTGCGCGCCGGCCTCGGGG
>NZ_JBNFOM010000055.1:0-1633 GCF_057364785.1 Brevibacterium sp. LAARM2_SD2
CCCACAATGGGTGGGGTGATCTGGTGATCCTCTGCTGCCGAGAAAAGCATCGACGTGAGGGTGTGTGTTGCCCGTACCCTATAACCGACACAGGTGGTCAGGTAGAGAATACTAAGGTGATCGAGAGAATCGTGGTTAAGGAACTCGGCAAAATGCCCCCGTAACTTCGGGAGAAGGGGGGCCATCCTGGTGAACAATCCTTGCGGTTGGGAGCTGGTGGTGGTCGCAGAGGCCAGAGAGAAGCGACTGTTTATTAAAAACACAGGTCCGTGCGAAGATGTAAGTCGATGTATACGGACTGACGCCTGCCCGGTGCTGGAAGGTTAAGAGGACCCGTTAACCCGTAAGGGTGAAGCGGAGAATTTAAGCCCCAGTAAACGGCGGTGGTAACTATAACCATCCTAAGGTAGCGAAATTCCTTGTCGGGTAAGTTCCGACCTGCACGAATGGCGTAACGACTTCTCTGCTGTCTCAACCACGAACTCGGCGAAATTGCATTACGAGTAAAGATGCTCGTTACGCGCAGCAGGACGGAAAGACCCCGAGACCTTCACTATAGTTTGGTATTGGGCTTCGGTGTGGTTTGTGTAGGATAGGTGGGAGATGTTGAAGCCTGGTCGCCAGATCGGGTGGAGTCGGCAAGTGAAATACCACTCTGACCATTCTGGATTCCTTAACTTCGGACCCTGATCGGGTTCAGGGACAGTGCCTGATGGGTAGTTTAACTGGGGCGGTTGCCTCCTAAAGAGTAACGGAGGCGCCCAAAGGTTCCCTCAGCCTGGTTGGCAATCAGGTGTCGAGTGTAAGTGCACAAGGGAGCTTGACTGTGAGACGGACGTGTCGAGCAGGAGCGAAAGCTGGGACTAGTGACCCGGCCATGGCTTGTGGAAGCGTGGTCGCTCAACGGATAAAAGGTACCTCGGGGATAACAGGCTGATCTTGCCCAAGAGTCCATATCGACGGCATGGTTTGGCACCTCGATGTCGGCTCGTCGCATCCTGGGGCTGGAGTCGGTCCCAAGGGTTGGGCTGTTCGCCCATTAAAGCGGTACGCGAGCTGGGTTTAGAACGTCGTGAGACAGTTCGGTCCCTATCCGCTGCGTGCGTAGGAAATTTGTGGAGGGCTGTCCTTAGTACGAGAGGACCGGGACGGACGAACCTCTGGTGTGCCAGTTGTACCGCCAGGTGCATGGCTGGTTGGCTACGTTCGGGAAGGATAACCGCTGAAAGCATCTAAGCGGGAAGCCTGCTCCGAGATGAGATTTCCATCCCATTTGTTGGGGGGAGGTGCCCAGGAGAACACTGGGTTGATAGGCCGGGTATGGAAGCACTGTAAGGTGTGGAGTTGACTGGTACTAATACGCCGATCACTCACACAACCCTTTGGGTTGGTGTGTGCGGAAGTAACATTAACGGGTTTTTGATGAGACCACGCTGTGTGGTGTTCGCGTTCGCTGTGCGGTTCTTGGACCATTACCACACACGGGTAAGTGTGTGGGTGGTTTGTTGGTTTTGCGGTGGTGATAGTGGTGGGGAAACGCCCGGTTAACCGTTCCGATCCCGGTAGCTAAGCCCATGTCATGCTGATGGTACTGCAACTTGGTGGTTGTGGGAGAGTAAGTGACTGCCGCAAT
>NZ_JBNFOM010000056.1:0-1366 GCF_057364785.1 Brevibacterium sp. LAARM2_SD2
GGCGGTTTCTAACTTCTAGTGCAACACCCTGGCCCCAGTGGCAAGGGAACACGAGAAGGAGGAATCGCGATGGGCACGAAGCTTATCTATCGAATGCCGAGCACGGTCATCGACGAGGCACTGAGAATGCTCGTCATCGAGCGCCTGCCTGTGCAGGCGATCGCAGCGGTCATGGGCGTGGGAATCACGTCCGTGAAACGCTGGGCCAGTTGCTGGGGAATCCCCCTGAGAAAGGGCAAGTATGGGGGCATGGCCATCACCATCGTGCACCATCGCCAGGCAGTGCTGAAGAGACCGGCGTATCATCGGCTCACGTTTGATGACCGGATCACGATCCAGGCGGGTTTGCAGTCGAACCCACCCCTGTCGGTGCGTGCGATCGCCGCCCAGATCGGGGTCAGCCATTCGACAGTGTCTCGTGAGATCACCCGCCATAGGGTCGCTTTCGGTGTCCAGGAGCCCCGGTACAGTGCCGCCGGGGCTCACGGGCGGGCACTTGTGATGCAGGCTCACAAGGAACACCGCCGCAAACGTCTCGATGACCCCTGGCTGCGGGCGTATGTCGTCAATGCGCTCAATGACAAATATTCGCCGCAGCAGATCGCCGGTAGGCTCCGTCGTGAGTTTCCTGATCGGAAGGATCTGCATGTGAGCTCCGAAACGATCTATCAGGCCCTCTATGTTCAGGGGCGGGGGACGTTGCGGCACGAGTTGGCTGTGGTCAAGGCCCTCAGATCGGGTCGTACAGGACGCAAGCCCCGGTCGCGGTTGGGAAGGAAGCCGAGTCGGCCCTGGTTGGACGGGGTGCGGTTGGCTGATCGCCCGCCCGAAGCCGATGACCGGCGGGTGCCTGGTCATTGGGAAGGTGATCTTGTCGTTGATGGGTGTGGTGGTGGCCTGGTCACCCTGGTTGAGCGTCGGTCCCGGTTCACGCTGTCGCGGAAGCTGCCGACGTGTTCATCAGCGAAGTCGTCACGCACGGTGACCGGGATCGTTCAGGACATGATCGCGTCGGTGCCCGAGGCCGTATTTTCGACACTGACGTGGGATCAGGGCTCGGAGATGGCAGAGCATGCGCGGATCACTGTGGCCACTGATTGCGAGGTGTTCTTCTGTGATCCGCATTCGCCGTGGCAGCGGCCGACGAATGAGAACACGAACGGTTTGGTGCGTGAGTACTATCCGAAAGGCACCCGGTTTGATTCCTCTGTCAGCGACAGTGATGTTCAAGCGATGCAGGATCAGCTCAATCGCAGGCCGCGGAAGGTTCTGGAGTACGCGACTCCGGCAGAGGTACTGGGAGACATGCTCCTTGCGGGCGTACCCTGAAGACACCCCAATGGTGCACTAGAAACCTGAACCTGCC
>NZ_JBNFOM010000057.1:0-1329 GCF_057364785.1 Brevibacterium sp. LAARM2_SD2
TGTCATGCCCCGGGGATAATAGAGGCAGGGAGATTGGAAGAAGGAGATTCTCTCTTGCCAGTGAAATACACCGACGAACTCAAGGCTCGTGCTGTCGAGCTCGTCATCCATGCCCAAGCCGATCCGGACACTGCGAACGGAGCCATCACCCGCGTCGCGAAGGAACTCGGCCTGAGCAAAGAGACCCTGCGAGTTTGGGTACGCAAGCACAAGGACTCCGGTAAAGCCACACCGACTGAGTCAGTCGACCTGGAAGCGGAGAACCGCCGGCTACGGGCAGAGCTGGCTGAGGCGAAACGAGCCAACGAGATCCTGAAGAGGGCGTCGGCTTTCTTCGCGGCGGAGCTCGACCGCCCATCGAAGTAGTCGTCGGTTTTATCGACGAGAACAAACACGAGTTCGGAGTCGAGCCAATCGTGCGCGCCTTGTCCGGGACTGCTGCACGGATTGCTGTGAGCTCGTATTACGCGTACAAGAAACGTCAACCATCAGCCAGGGCCCGACGGGACCAGGCTCTGATGGTGGTGATCCAGGATGTCTATGAGGCGAACTATTCCTGCTACGGAGTACGGAAGATGTGGAAGGCGATCAACCGCGGCTACGCCGACCAGTTCGGGCCGGTGGCCCGGTGCACGGTGGAGCGGTTGATGGCCCAGTTGGGCATCGACGGGATCCGGCGGAGACGGAAGCGTCCGAAAACGGCTTCAGCCAGGGCTGAGGACTGCCCGGACGATCTCGTCGACCGTGAGTTCACGGCTGCTGGTCCGAACTGTCTGTGGGTCGCCGATATCACGTACGTGCCGACGCAGGCTGGGTGGGTGTACGCGATGTTCATCCTTGATGTGTTCACCAGGGAGATCGTGGGCTGGCAGGTGACGAACCATCTGCGGGAGTCGCTGGCCAGGGACGCTTTGACGATGGCGCTAGCGGCGAAATTCCGGGCTGGTGAAGATGTGTCGGGGCTGGTCCACCACAGCGACCGTGGGGTTCAATTTCGGTCGATTCGCTATGGCGAGGCTCTCGCGGAATCCGAGCTTGTCGCGTCGGTGGGATCGCGCGGAGATTCGTATGACAATGCGATGGCTGAGGCTCTGAACTCGGTGTACAAGGCTGAGCTGATCGACAGACGGGTGTGGTCAGGATTGATCGAGGTGCTCGCGGAGACGTCTGCGTGGGTGGCCTGGTACAACCAGGAGCGGTTGCATTCAGCGGTCGGGTACCGTCCGCCGATCGAGGTCCATTCTGAATGGGTCAACCAGTCCGCGGCAGAACCCGTGGCTGCTTAGGAAACCAAGAAAAAGAGCCTCTACGAAACCCGGGGCTTGACAG
>NZ_JBNFOM010000058.1:0-1294 GCF_057364785.1 Brevibacterium sp. LAARM2_SD2
GGGTTATAGGCCAAAAAGTGTGTCCGTGATCGTCCCGGATCCCAGCCACACCAAGGACAATCACCTGATTGCTTAGCTCTGATCGCTTAGCATTCGTAGGGTGCTTGCAATCGACCGAAATGTCAGATCTGTCAGACAACGCTGAAGAAGAACGGCACGACCAAGGCCGGAACCACCCGGTACAGGTGTCCCGCCTGCGGAGCCTCCAGCAGCGCCAAACGCCGAGGATCGACACAACGATTCGAACTGCGCGCCTTCCTCGACTGGCTCCTGGGACCAGCACCACAACCAGCCCACACACCACTGGGCAGCCCCCGAACGTTCCGGCGCCGCACATCCTGGTGCTGGACGATCCACCCAACAGTGTCCCCGACCTCTGAAATCCATGATCAGATCATGCTCGATGGCACCTACACCAACGGGTGGTGCGTCCTCATCGCCTACACCGGCACTCACGTCATCGACTGGCAATGGTGCGACCACGAAAAGACCGCGTCCTGGACGGCACTCATCTCAACCATCCCTGCACCCCGCTACGCCATCGTCGATGGCAACGGGCCGTTGACAACGACGATCGAGAGACTCTGGCCACAGACACGAATCCAACGCTGTTACTTCCATATCCAGCACGCCTGTAACACGCATTTGACGAGGACGCCGACCCTGCCGGCGAACAAGGAACTTCAAGCGATCTACCGGGCCCTGTCGAAAGTCCAGACGTGGGATCAGGCTGCAGCGTGGCTGGCCGAGTTCGCGACATGGGAAGCGAAATGGGACCGTATGCTCAAACAGCGAACCTATGCCCGCTCCAGCACGAGCAGACCCGCCCACGTCAGGCCCGGGCAGACATGGTGGTACACGCATCTGCGCACGCGCCGGGCCCACGGGTTCCTGGCCAAACTCATCGCGAAGAACCATCTGTTCACCTGGCTCGAGGCCGCCGACGAAGGGGTCGTGATCGCGAAGACGACGAACGCGTTAGAAGGCGGTATCAACGCTGGCATCAAGCATCTCAAACGTCACCACCGCGGACTGTCTGAAGACCACGGACGACGAGCCGTGGATTGGTACTTATGGGACCGAACACAGGCCCACAGTGACCCGTGGACTCTGGCGAAGTCGCAACTGAAAACGCTAGCGACAACGCCTCTGAAGGAGCCGGTCGCCGAGCCTGTAGGTCCCGCCGTCTATGACACGGGGTTCTCGTGGGAAGACGGGATCGGTATCCAGTCAGGATGGGGCGGACGACGTCGGTGACACACCCGGCACGGACACACTTTTTGGCCTATAACCC
>NZ_JBNFOM010000059.1:0-1129 GCF_057364785.1 Brevibacterium sp. LAARM2_SD2
GGGACTGCCGTACGGATAGGTGACATCTGATCTGGCTTGCCCGCTGGGCGGCCTGGAAGGATGTGCACCATGCCCGCTCCCTACCCCCAGGAGTTCCGCGAGGACGTCGTGCGCGTGGCCCGGTCCCGTGAGGATGGCGTCACTCTCGCGCAGATCGCGAAGGACTTCGGCGTCCACGAGATGACGCTGCACAAATGGATCCGCCAAGCTGACATCGACGACGGCAACCGCCCCGGCAGGAGCCGGGAAGAGTCGACCGAGCTGCGCGAGGCGCGCAAGCAGATCCGGCTGCTCGAGCAGGAGAACGAGGTCCTCCGCCGTGCCGCGGCCTACCTCTCCCAGGCGAACCTGCCGGGAAAAGGTGGTACCCGCTCGTGAGCGAGCTCGCCTGCGACGGGATCCCTGTCGCGGTGTCCCTGCGGGTCCTGAAGCTCTCCCGTCAGCCCTACTACCGCTGGCGGAAACAGCAGTTCACCAGGGCCGAACTCGTCGAGGCGTATCGTGCCAACGCCCTGCTGGACGCCCACCGCGACGATCCCGAGTACGGGTACCGGTTCCTGGTCGGAGAGGCCGCGGAAGCGGGAGAGGTGATGAGTGAGCGGACCGCGTGGCGGATCTGCCGGGACAACCAATGGTGGTCGGTGTTCGGGAAGAAGCGGGCGAAGAACGGGAAACGCCCTGGCCCGCCGGTTCACGACGATCTCGTGAAGCGGGACTTCTCCGCCGATGACGTCAACGAACTGTGGCTGACGGATATCACCGAGCACTGGACCGATGAGGGCAAGCTCTATCTCTGCGCGATCAAAGACGTGTTCTCCGGCCGGATCGTGGGCTACTCGATCAGCGACCGGATGAAGGCTCGCCTCGCGGTGAACGCCCTGGACAACGCGATATCCAGGCGTCGTGACGCCGCCGGGTGCATCGTGCACTCGGACCGCGGATCTCAGTTCAGGTCACGGAAGTTCGTGCACGCCCTGAACCGTCATCACCTCATCGGATCGATGGGCCAAGTCGGTGCCGGCGGAGATAACGCCGCGATGGAGTCCTTCTTCGCGCTGCTGCAGAAGAACGTCCTGGACCGCAAGCGCTGGCGGACTCGAGAAGAGCTCCGCATCGCGATCATCACCTG
>NZ_JBNFOM010000060.1:0-882 GCF_057364785.1 Brevibacterium sp. LAARM2_SD2
CCCCGGCCGCGGTCGCCGCGGCGACGGCGCTGCGGGCGGCCTCCCGTCCCGCCTCGGCGAGGAGGTCGACCGCGACGGGATCGTCGAGGCGGGCCAGAGTCGCGACGTCGGCGGCGAACTCGGCGAGGAGGCCCGCCCGGTCGCTGCGCGTGTAGAACGTCGCCGGCCACGAGCTCGGCTGCCCGAACCGACCGGTGGCCGCCGCGAGCAGTGCGGCACCGCGGACGTCAACCTTGTCGTGGGCACGCAGGGCCGCCTCGAGGGCGAGCCGTCCCAGCCACGCCCCGCCCCCGCGGTCGCCGAAGAGGTGCCCCCAGCCGTCGACCCGCGACCACTGCGCGGTGAGCACCCCGTGATCGTCGGCACCGGGATGGGCGATGGCGATCGCGCCCGTGCCGAGCACCGCGATCGCCCCGCCCTGTCCCCGCAGCGCGCCGAGGTGGGCGGTGACGGCATCGATCGTCACCGCGGTCGGGGCGTCCGCTTCGGCGGCGATGACCTGCGCGAGCACCGCGGGATCATCGGTGAGGGAGGCGATCCCGGTCGCCCCGATCCCGATGCCGACGACGCGTGGGATCTGCTCCGGCCACGCCTGCCGTGCCGCGGAGACGAGCCGCCGGATGACGACGGGAGCGCTGCTGCCCTCGGGTCCGATCTCGACGCGGGGCCCGGTGAGGGTGCCCAGGACAGTGTGTTCGCCGAGGCGGTCGGAGCGTGTCGTGTCCGCGTCCGCCGGGTGCGCCGCCGGATCGTCGGCGCTCTCCGGGGATGCGGCGGGGTCCGGCGTCCCGGTCTGCGGCGCGGCCAGCGCGACGCGGGAGCCGGTGCCGCCGACGTCGATGCCGAGGACGAGTTCGGCGGCCTGACAGTCGCGCATCAGTC
>NZ_JBNFOM010000061.1:0-300 GCF_057364785.1 Brevibacterium sp. LAARM2_SD2
ATCACCTTAGTATTCTCTACCTGACCACCTGTGTCGGTTATAGGGTACGGGCAACACACACCCTCACGTCGATGCTTTTCTCGGCAGCAGAGGATCACCAGATCACCCCACCCATTGTGGGGCGCCCATCAGCTCTCACACTCCTGTGGGGACGGATTTGCCTACCCCCACGTGCTACAACCTTAGACCACGACAACCATCGCGTGGCCTGGCTACCTTTCTGCGTCACACCTCACGCTGACCGACTCCACACTCAGGTCCTCGCCCACAATGCCAACCAGGCACCCGAAGGCACCACGG
>NZ_JBNFOM010000062.1:0-243 GCF_057364785.1 Brevibacterium sp. LAARM2_SD2
ACACCCTCACGTCGATGCTTTTCTCGGCAGCAGAGGATCACCAGATCACCCCACCCATTGTGGGGCGCCCATCAGCTCTCACACTCCTGTGGGGACGGATTTGCCTACCCCCACGTGCTACGACCTTAGACCACGACAACCATCGCGTGGCCTGGCTACCTTTCTGCGTCACACCTCACGCTGACCGACTCCACACTCAGGTCCTCGCCCACAATGCCAACCAGGCACCCGAAGGCACCACGG
>NZ_JBNFOM010000063.1:0-239 GCF_057364785.1 Brevibacterium sp. LAARM2_SD2
CAGCGTGAGGTGTGACGCAGAAAGGTAGCCAGGCCACGCGATGGTTGTCGTGGTCTAAGGTCGTAGCACGTGGGGGTAGGCAAATCCGTCCCCACAGGAGTGTGAGAGCTGATGGGCGCCCACAATGGGTGGGGTGATCTGGTGATCCTCTGCTGCCGAGAAAAGCATCGACGTGAGGGTGTGTGTTGCCCGTACCCTATAACCGACACAGGTGGTCAGGTAGAGAATACTAAGGTGAT